>JAITFT010000130.1 GCA_031281155.1 Candidatus Fibrimonadaceae bacterium | reverse complement strand
ACGTGATAGGCCCTCGCTATGCGAGCCGCAAAGGCGGCTACACAAGGGTGCTGAAACTAGGCACCCCCCGCCCCGGCGATTCCGCTGAAATGGCGGTTATAAGCTTGGTTGAGGGGTAGATTACCGCAAGCAAGCTGAATGTTCACATTTTTTTGCAACGAATGATTAAAAACTGTAGGGGTGCCTCGCCGTGGGCACCCTTTTGCTGTTATGTTTGCGTTTTTTGCCGTGAAATCAAGGAAAGAAATAAAATTTCCGCTAATAATGCCAAATACGTTTCCCCCTGTCAAAATTTTTTCGACCCCTGCTTTTCCCCCTTGACAAAATTTTTTTATATTTCTATATTTGCCGTCTTTGAATTTGAATAAAAGGAGAATGCGAATGAAGATTAGTTTTTTTGCGATAGCGTTTGCTACGCTTGTTTCTTTTGCTTCTGGCAGCGGCATAGAGATACATTCTCGTTTGGCCAGCGGCAGCTTATTCAGCAATGAAATGAATTTGCACCTTCGCATACACAACAACTCCAGCGAAAAGCTTGACTTATCAAAAGCAGACTTAATATACAGGTTCAGCGACGATGCCAGCCTCGACAAGCTAGCCTACAATATCTGGTGGTTCAGCTGCGGCAATGCTTCCGATGCTAAAATCAGTTTCCACGAAGAAAACACCCCTGGAAAAAAGTTCTTCAAGCTGTATTTTCTGAGTGGCGAGGTTGCGAGCGGCAGCCATGCGGAAATTCAGCTTAGGGTGCATAAAACGGACTGGTCTTTCTTCAGCATGATAGGCGACTGGTCGCTGCCTTTGTCTGGAACTGAATGGGCAGCCAACCCGAATATTGCTTTCAATAGTTCTTCCTCTGATCTTCCGGTTCTGCCTCCAGATGAACAAGGCGGCGACACTGGGCCAACACTTGATTTTTCCGATATGCTACTTGCTCTGAGCGATTATTCTGTTTTCGGAACAAACGAGGTTCGGCTTGCCGACAGGGTTTCGGTGAATTCAGGCAGAACGGAAATTCACGGCTCCGTTGGCACCGGCAATTATGCAGAAATCGGCGCGGATAGCTGGATAATCGGAAGTTTGCACTCTAGGAAAAATACATTTCTTAGGGAGCGTGCTAGGCTGTTTGGAAATTTAAGGGTTGGGGAAAACTACACCACCCAAAACTTCGTGCAGATAGATGGCGAAAAACTTGCCGGCAAACCAATCCCTAATTTTAATTTGCCAAGCGAAGAAAGTTTGATAGTCGGTACGGCGGACATATTTGTCGGGAATCACGAAATACGGCACCTTGAGCCCGGCGTATATAGAAACTTAACCGCATATTCAAACTCTGAGCTTTACCTCAAACCCGGCAAATACACATTCCGCAATCTAAGGCTTGAGCCGGAGGCGAAACTGAATATAGACGTGTCCAGCGGAGTTGTAGAAATATACGCTTTGGAAACCGTGACTTTCTCCGACAGGCTTGCTGTTTCATTTGCGAACGACTATGCCAATCCTCTAGCTTTCAGAGTTTATCAGCACGGAGGCTCGGATTTGAGGATAGGAACCGACCTAAATATGGCAGGCTATTTTATCGCACCCAATGCCTCCATAAGAGTTTCTTCTAGAGTAAAATTCGCAGGCTGGCTCCACGGCAAGAACATATACATTGAGCCAGATACCAAAATATGCGAGCCTCCCACGCTTATTGGGCTTGCGCATTCCCAAATAGCATACGCGCCGCATTTCAATGCTCTGAATCCAGAATATCGCACTGCTAAATCTGGCGATTTGGAAATTTTCGCCAAGACCAAGGATAATAATACTGCTATTGAAATTTCAAAAATCGGAAGCAAGCACAGTATAAAATTGCATAATTCCGAAAAGGCAGGCGTGCATCCTTGGTGCGCCCAAACAGAATACTCCCTTGCTACTGAAAATGGCGGAAGCTCGGTTGTTTACGTGAAGGCAGATTCGGATTGCTCCGGCAGTTCCTGCGATGGCACAAGCTGGGGCAGGGCATTCAAGACTCTGCAAAATGGCTTGGAGCAGGCTAAAGCCGATGGCAAGGCCGTTTGGCTTGCCGAGGGTAATTACAATGTCCCGAAAGATTCTCTTTTGAATATAGGAATGGGTACTGAGATAAGGGGCGGCTTCAAAGGCGAAAGCGATGAGACGCTTGATACCCGCAGAGGCGACATAAACAGCGTTGCTATAACGGGTGGCGGCTCCCTGCTTTTCCTCGGTGGCAGCGGGCTTCCTTACGTAGCACATTTGGATATGGCGACCGTAACTAAAACCAGCATTCTTTCTGCTTACGCCGCTCCCGTTTTGGATTACCTTGTCATAAAAGACAATGACATAATGGCCGAGGGCGGCGGGGTATATTCTTTGTATTCTGGCGGCTTGAAGATTTCGAATTCGTACATAGTCGGCAACAAGGCTTCTTTGGGCGGCGGTTTGTTCGTTAAAGGCGGCAGTTTGGCTTTGGAAAATATAATTATTTCTGCGAACGCTGCTGAAAACGGAGCCGCGATTTATGCGGAGAACGCCAAGCTGAAGATAAGGCATGCGACCATAGCGGACAATCAGGCGCAGGGCGGCAAGGGCATTGCTTTTGCGGGCAATGTTAATGCGGAAACGGCGAATAACATTGTCTGGAGCAACGGTGCTTCGGATTTGGAAGCGACCGCCCAGGATCCCTTGTTCAATTCCAATGTGGCGGCAGGCGAGGACGGCTTGTTTTTCACGAAGGACGATGGCTATGCTTTGACGGACAATAGCCCCATGATAGACAAGGGCGTTAAGCTGGCAGATATTCCGCTCGACATTTTCCAGATAGACAGGAGCATTTCCAAAGACGGCAACGGATTGCCGGATATGGGGGCAAGGGAGTGGTTCCCGAATTTAAGCAGCAATTTTGCTTTTCTTGTGAGAAACGCTCAAAGAATATGGGAAGGCGTGGAAAAACCAAGGATAATACCGAAGAGTGTTGATGACTATTTTCCTACTAGTTTGCGAAACTCTTGGTCTATGTACAATTTTTCTGTAAAAGTTCCGAAAAACAAGCACATGAAAGACAAGCATTATGCGAAATTGACAACCTTTGATGCAAGCAGCAAAAAGACTTGCGGGGAATCTAGAAAATTTGCTTTTTATCGCATAGGCGAAGAAAATGGAGTAGTTGAGTATAGAACGTATAGAAATGGGGATGGGCAATTTGTTTTCTTTGCGGAAAAAGAAATGCCGTCTTATGACTGGTATCAGGTTCTTAAGGTTTGCGATGAATCCCAATTTCGCATAAGAGTCGAGGTCATTGAATGAAATTTTTATTTTCAATATTCCTTGTAATTTTATGCTTTGCTTGTATGCAGGAACTTGATTCTTGTGAGAGCGGGCATGGGCGAGTGTACAAAAACGGTAATGAATTTGAATGCCCTTTTACCTTTCGCGTGAGGAATGCGCAGATGGAGTGGGAAAATGTGGAAAAACCGAGAATAATACCGAAAGATGCTGATGACTATTTTCCTACCAGTTTGCGAAATTCTTGGTCTATGTATAATGTATTTATGCTCGTTCCTAAAAAGTCTTTTACAGAAGAGCAATATACAGTTTCATTGCAGGCGTTTGATGCAGGATTCAAGCCTTACGGAAAACCAAAAGAATTATTTTTTTACCGGGCTGCTGAGGAAAATGATATGGTTGAATACAGAACATACAAAGATGGCGAAGGGCAATTTGTCTTTTTTGCACAAAGAGAAATGCCTCCTTATGACTGGTACCAAGTCATAAATGTTGGTGATTACGGAAACAATTTTAAATTTAAAGGAGAAGTTATCAAATGAATAAAACAATTTTATTTGTATCTATGGCGATGTTGTTCGCCATTCAAGCGTGCGGAGGTGGAGGGTCGGAGGAAACAGGAGATATAGACAAAGGGCCTCTTGCTAACGATCCGCATACAACTGTAAGTTCAAAAGGTCGCGGTTTTTTTTGCGATTTTAAATGGACTCAAGGTAAAAAGCGTTGGAACTACGATGCTAATGGCGAAAAAGAAGTTGAAAACTCTGAAAAAGCAAATGAACCATGGTGCCTTATTCCTTATGACTCCACTGCATCTTATGCGTTTTCTTTTATTCTGGCAGAAGGGGTAACTCATTATGCTTGTAGAGATAGATATGAATCTTTTTATGAAATAGGTGAAAGGCATGAGGAGATAGAAAAAAATATTTATTATGGTGAATTGAGGAGACTTATGAACTGCGTGTCTTTGGAGCCAGATAAATCCGTAAACGTTTCCGCCGTGAACTATGCATTTAGTCTGCTATCACCGAAGCCAGATTTTATAAACAATAGACTTTACTATGTTACTGGAGAGAAAGGCGTTTATAACATTAAGGGTCATTTAAATCTTAAACTTGTAAAGCCAGTAGAATTAAGTGCAATAATGTTAATTTATCTTAATGGAGCGGTTGGATATAAGTCTATAGGGAATAATCAGGCGAAAGATACAATAATACAACATCTTCAAGGCTACCTAGCAAAAGCGGGATATACATTAAATGTTGATTTTGTAAATGTTGAGTTTCCAGCTAGAGGTGCTTATAACTTTCCTGGTATGTTTGACATTATCCAGCATACAGATGTCAACCCGCCCAGCCCAGATGGCATGGTGACAATTCCTGAAGAAGTAATTGAAGTTAGTAAATATATTGCTAGGAATTACAATTACAATTATATTATTGGAATAACGCCAACGTACTCAAATAAATTTGGATTGCTTGCAGAAACATATGAATATGATGATGCGGTTTTCGGTATAAGGTCTTTGACTTTAACAGATGAAAGTTTTTTCAATTATGACGCAGAAAAAAAAGCCCGTCAGCTTGCTGCGTTATTGTATTCAAAAATAATCGGAAAAAATCCACTTGATGGTATACAAGACCAGTGGCTTTCTACTTATTATTTTGCACCAAGACTTGATGTCAGTCAACCCAGCAAGGACTGGGAAAAGGGCAGGCAGCAAAATATTCAACAGCAATTAATGGAATTCGCTTTACTTATGCAAAACTTTAAATAAAAGGAGAATAAAATGAGAAAAAAAATTCAATCCATATTCTTAGTAGCTATTTTGGCTAGCGCAGCAATAGCCACCGAAACCGACAACTTCGGCGGCTTAGGCATTTCCTTCTACGCCGGCGAAAGCGGCGTAAAAATAGCTGGCGTTGTGCCAAATTCTCCAGCAGGCAACATAGGCTTGCAAGCAGGCGACTTGATACTTTCCGCAAACGGAACAGAATTTTCCGCTATAGATCCATCGCAGCAAGTCAGCTACTTGCGAGGCAAGGCAGGAAGCTCAATCAGTTTGGTAGTTGAGCGAGCTGGCGAGAAGCTTTCTCTCTCAACAAAACGGGCAGAGCTTTCAATACAAAGTTTGAGCGCAAACGATATTTCTGCATGGTACGGCAAAAGCGAAGGCTTGACCGCAGAGGAAATCAACCACTTGGCAAACCAAAAAATTGCCGAAGGCTACCAATTCCTTGGCGTTATGCAGCATGGAATACCGGTTTTGCGTTCAGCAGAAAATTTAAACGCCAATGCCGTTCAGCAAATTTCAATTAAAACAGCAACTGAAACGGATAATTCAGTTTCGGAGCCTCAAGGTTTAAGTTTAAATGACAAGGCTGCGAGTTTGTTTGTTAATGCGAAAGGTGCTCATGTTAAAAAGCAGAATGGCAATGAGAAAAAGCCCGCTGCTCCTGTGTATAGGGTGAAGTGAGATGATTACTTAGGGAACAGTACAGGGACTCTGGATGTTGGATGGTACCTTTTGTAAAAATGAGAGTGAGGGGCAAATGAAAGTTTGCCCTTTTTTGTTTATCATGAGAAAAAAAATGGGGCTTTCCCTAATGCTTGAGTTTACTTATGGCAAATATTGATATTCTTGATTCCAAAATAAAGAAGCTCCGAATAGAACTTCCTCATTATAGTTTCAGTCATTCATCGTCTGAAGAATCCACGCATACTTTTGTCGGAAGAAAACAAATAAAGGAAAAATTAAAAAAGTTAGTAGAGACTACTCCCGACAAAACAGGTGTTTATTTAGTTACAGGAAATCGCGGTGTCGGTAAAACAAGATTGGTCAATCAAGTCATCAATGAGACTTCTTTGCAGTCTAATTCTAAGTTTTCCCAAAACCTGAAATACTTGTTTACTCTTTTGTTTTCTGTTGTTATAACTCAATTTTGCTTGCAAAAATTCACTCATCAAGAACAGCATGTTCTTTTTACCATAATATTTGGAGGCATTTTTCTTCTTTTTTTCAATGTACATATTTTGTGTATTGCTATTTCGTTCTAATTGGTTTACAATGCAATTTTTTGCTACACATCGAATAATAGAGAGGCAATTGAAAAGATTAAGCAGTGATATTACGCATAGTACTGAACGTGAGAATTCAGTAAACATACAAAAAACAGGAATTGGAATAAAAACAAAAAAAGTGCGCAATGTTGCCGATGCACGAGAAATAGAAAAAGAATTGCAGGATATTTTAGACAATGTACAGCGAATACCAATATTTATGTGCCGTCCCGATTTTGTTATTGTGTTTGATGAATTGGACAAAGTAGAGCCAGATAAAACTGATTTGGAAAACGAATATCAAAAAACGAAAGCCTCATTGTTTTCTATTGAAAGCACGCGTGAAAGACAAACAGAAATTTTGAATATTTTATCCAATATGAAGTATTTTCTTTCTACTGTCCAGGCTAAATTCATATTTATTGCCGGCCGCGAAATGTATGACATTTATTTGGCTGATGTTTCAGATAGAAACAATTACATCGGCAGTATTTTCAATACCGTCATTTATGTGCCAAGTTTCCTTACCGACTATGCCGATAGAGCTCATTCGGATATGACTTCATTAACCGAAGAGTTTGTTTGCCGCAGACTTATTTCTCACGATTATCATGTAGAGCACTATAATTTGAAAGGATATCGATATTATTTGGAAAATGAGATATATAAAAAAGAACAAGAAATACAAAAAATAATTGCTGTATTGCAGCAGTTTATCATTTATCTTGCTCACGTAAGCAAGGGTGCTCCTAAGAAAATGATGCAACTTTTTGAGTCGTTTATCGAGGTTTATGAAATTAATGAAAGAGAAGAAGAAAATAATTTAATTGTGCAGCGTTATCATAGTTCCCGGCTCTTTTTGACATTCAACTATCACAAACAATATACGCTAGGTATTATTGCCTATCTAATAACGCCAATTTTTAACCGCCTTGCCGAAAGCAATGTTAAGGAGCACAGCGACAAATTGTTTGTATCGTCTTTACGATTTGTTGATTTCTTGCTTAAATTTCATAAACATTCTTTCTCGTGGAGAATTCTGGATATTTCACCAGAAATGCTGGAGATAAACCGCGCACCAGAATTAAAATCTGTCGCCATAGATTTACTCAATTA
The DNA here is from genome assembly GCA_031281155.1 of Candidatus Fibrimonadaceae bacterium. Classification (GTDB taxonomy): domain Bacteria; phylum Fibrobacterota; class Fibrobacteria; order Fibrobacterales; family Fibrobacteraceae; genus Fibrimonas. The sequence goes on along the minus strand of JAITFT010000130.1, from coordinate 3,156 downwards.
TTTAGCAAAAATGCATATAAACAAATCGAATTTCAGTCTCTACGACTATAAATTCGACAGTTTAATCGCCAATGAAATTTTTGTTAAAACAAAGACGGATGATGTTTTTTCAGCTCTTTTTAGTTTCTCGCTTGACGAAACACTGCCATTGAAAAAGCATTACAAAGACCTGCTGGAAAAAACTCAGAAAGAATGTCAGAATGACAAAAATTCCTCTGAATTTATTGACGCAATTTCTTCATTGCAAATAGTATTAGGTGATTTGCATTACTACGATGACGAACTTGAAGAGGCTGGAGTGTACTATAAGAATGCTGTGCAGGCACTTCGTAACTTTAAATCAAATGACGACAAAGCGAAAAGTCACGAAACAATGACACTTGAACAACTCTATCTATATGTGCGTAATATGTTGAAGTTGGGGTTGATTTACGGAAAACGAAGGCAATACGATTTTACCTATCTGGTTTACGGAGAACTTTGCAAACGGATTATTCGAGAACGAAATATTACAATTAAAGAAAAAATTACGGGTATTGTATTTAAAAAAAACAAACATTATAAATCGTTTAAGAAAATGACATACGAAGGATTGAAGCTGCTCTACTTGCCATTTATTGCCAAACTGCAAATACTAGAAAAAAGCCATATGGGTGGCATTGCTCCAAATCATTTAAAACAATTGGACAAAGAATTTGAATTTCTAACTTTTATTATAGACCATAAAGAGGCAAAACATCTTAAAGCTGAGTTTCTATCGCGCATTGCAGATATTTTATATTACAAAAACTTAGATCTGAAACGCAAAAAAAATGAAAAAAGTACAGAAAATTGCTCTTGCACAGCTTGCGATTATTATTACAAGGCGCTTTTTTGTTTGTTAAATAAAGATAAAAAAACAACAGTAATAGATTTACTGTGCGAAAGCATTGAGCAACTCAATAATAACTGTGATATGAAATATTGCACGATACTGGCAAGGATACTTTCTGATTGGGGTAATGTGTTTTTTTCTTGTGACAAACGTAAAGAATGTAAAAAATGCAAGGAAAAGAAAGATAAATGCGAGGGCAAAAAATGTTATATCCTCAATTCAGAAAATTGTAATACATGCCATGCGAATAACTTTAAAGATAGCTTGAAAATGATCTTTGCCTATGTAGAGTCAGAAGAAGAAAATAAACAGACTCTTTTAGATGCGTTTAAAAAATCTAAAACTTCAAAATACAATTTTTCAAAAATGGAAATTACCTTTGCAATGTATGCTATATCTTTACATGCATATCGCAAAGCGAACTTGTATAAACGCTCCGCTTATCAAATATACAAAATGCTGCGCTTATTCAGATGCTATAAGTTCAATAAAGAATACTATGTTAAAATATTAAGTTATGTCAAAATATTAAGCGAAAAAGCTATTCATTTTTTATGGTACGCTGCTGAAAATTTGAATGTATTTGAATTAAATAAACGTAAAAAAGATTTAAATAAAAATACAATTAACGAAAAAATACCTTTACAATATCTTTTGGTAGATAGCGAAATCAGTAGAATCCGGATTTTGGTAAAGCGTTTGGAGCTAAAATTAGATTTGGAACTAAAATCAAACAAAGCAGCTGAAAAATTAAAGGAATATTACAATCTGCACATCACTTCACCTTATGGAATTAATTATAATATTTCAGCACGCATTTATCAATTGCGCTTGAAATCAATTGTTAATTATAAAGCATACGATATGCTTATTTGCGATATGGAACCAAAAGAAGCATTGAATAAACCAATGCTAGAAATAGAGTTTATCTTGAAAAATGAAAATGATTGTTGCAACAAGATAGCAAGAATAATTTTTGAAAAATGTTTTGGGCCTAAAGACAATTACCAAAAAATAAAAATTGTTATCTTAGAAAAACTCATTGCCGAATCAATTTTTTGTTTTAAGGAAATTATCCATTTGTCAGAAACAATGGGCGAAACGTACCTTTTTAACCATAGTTTTATGGGATCAATGCATGATAAACTTTCTTTTTGGATAAGGCGATATGAAGTATATAAAAAAGATTTTTATGAACATTATAAAAGCTTATCAAAAATAGACAATTACTTAGAAAATTATCTTGGCGAAGAATGGAACGAACAATTATCCTCTTATTATGAAAATCAACAAGCCTTGTCGCATTACTACAAATGTTTAGAAACGCATAATGAAGGCAGAGCCTATCATAATATGATAGATCGTTTATGCTATATCAAAGACGATTACAACGATCGTTCTGATCATTTTAGCATCGCAGAAGAAAGACATAATATATTGAACGAGGGAATAAAAAAGAAAATCAATACATTGAAAGAGCGTTATAAGGATTCTGAACTATACAAAGTAGAGAATTATTTTGAGAATCTTGAGTCGGCATACGATGTAATGTTTGGAAAGATATACGGTAACACCAACAAAATTTATATGTCAGATGAAGCCATGTTTTACGAAACTTCCGAAGAAACTATGCTTGAAGTTGGAGCTATACGTTACGGCGGGAAAGTTATCCTTACCCTGCCGGAAAACGTAGATTCACGTTTTTTAAAGTCTGCGGGAATGCATGCAGAACCTCCAGATGTTGAAGTATGGTTTTATAAGGAACCGCTAAGATTGGTGGCTGGTAGGCATACAGGAGACTTAGTATATATAGGAGGACTAGGAAAAGAAAAGAACGAAACGGAAGAGCATAGAATTTACTATTGGTACTTTTCCAAGGCTGCCAAAATTAACGAAACTCAATATAATTCTGAAACGAATACTTACGAATGCGTTTATGACATTGATGCAGAAAAAGGCTGGAACAAAGTTTATTTCTATATGAATATTACGGAAGGGAAATCTTGCTACACAACCGATTTAAGCAAAGCCCCGAATGATTTTATGTGGCTTGCTGGTCCTCAAAACTACACAAACTGGAAAAGTTTTAGGTTACGAAATTAGCTTCTATGAAAAAGCCATGTAGCACGAAAGAATAGGCACTCCGTTCCCGCCCGGGAATGCTCCCAACCCACTCGCTGTCACCGTGAGCGGTAGCCACATTGAACCGCCCCTTTAAAAAAGTATTCTAAGTTAAGACATTATATTAACCCTTTAGGAGTAATATTATGTTTGAAGCTAAC
>JAITFT010000092.1 GCA_031281155.1 Candidatus Fibrimonadaceae bacterium | reverse complement strand
GCTCAAATCCTTTTTTTCACAACTAAGAATATAGCCATTTGGCAGGCGAAAGCCTGCCATCTTAGTTTAAGGGGAGCATACAACGCATTGAAAGAAAAAAGTTTTATGGGACAACAGTGCTTTTATCCAGTTTAGTATAGCTGTTCCTATATCTGCTTCTTGAGTAAAACACCGGTTTTCCGTTATCTGTCTCAAACATATTTTGCAGGGAGAAATATCCTGGCGTAAAGAGTATTCCCAAATCTATGAAAGCTACAGCATTGTTGCCATTTGTTGGCCAAGAGCCTTTTGTTGGGTCTTCGGGAATGTAAAATTTGCCATCGTTTTGAATTGCTATTATTAATTTTCCAAAGCCGTCGTTAATTGTGGAAAATGCTTCTTTCACCTCTTTTGGATAAATATCGCTGTTTTGAATTGAAGCATAAGAAGCTTGCATGCCTTGTATGGCTTTTATATAGCTGTCTTTTGCGTTTTGCATTCTGCCAGTGCGAGCTTTCAAAAAGTTGTTGTTAAAAGGCAGGTTTCTTGCATCTACTTTTTTGAACTGGTTAAGCATATCATCTGCATCGTTTTTCCAGGCATACTTCAGCCAATTCAAATCTGTATTCAAGTCATAAGCTGCAACCCATTCTAAAGAAGCTTTATTGGCAAGCATTACAGATAATACAGCATTAACTTCTGCCCAGCCAATAAGATCGTGTTCATCAAAGATGCTTCCCAAGCCAAATTCATCTATAAAATAAGAGTTCAGCCTTATTCTATCTTCTTTTCTGTTTTCCAGTTTTCCTAGCCGTTCAACTGCAGCGTTGTAAGAAAGCCCGAATACTCCGTCTATAATGTCATCCATAAGTTTATTAAAGCCATTTGAATTTTTGTCTATTACGTTTGCAAGCAGTGAAAGCGCCCAGTTATCCACAGAAAAAACATTGCCGCTCAATAGAGCTTCGTTGTATGCTGAGCCATTGCCTTTAAGCCAGTTTGGGGTTTTGATAGCAGGCAAAAAAACAGAGCTATATTTCGGAGTTGAAGACACAAACTTGTAATCTCTTGTCCAGTATCCTACTCTGTTTATTTCATCGTACCATTGCACGTCTCGTTCATTATACCAGTAAACCCATTCTCGAGAGCTTTCGTCAAAATAACTCCGTTGAATGTAATTAGGCGTTTCTTGCATCCAGTCAGTGCTAAACAGAGCGTTTAGCCTGTTGGGATATTTTGTGAAACCAAGATTGTCTTTTATAAGGGCCACCACTTTAGGGTCTGTGCTTATTTTCGCAAGATTTGCGAGCGTAGAATAAATGATTGCTTCGGCGCTGTTATTGTCTCTATCGTAGGCTGCATTGTAATATGCTATTGCTTCGTCCCATTGCCCTTTTTTGAGAGACTCAACTGCATCTCCCAAAAGCTGCTCCAACGTTTTTCCTGATGTAGGAACTTTTACGTCGGAATTATTACCGCCGCCGCCACCATCGCTGGAACAACCAACGAATAGAAAAAGAGCAGCCACCAATGCAAGAGCTTTCATAAAGCCTCCAAAAATTGTTTATTGGGTGAGAATATAGAAAAGTATTTTCTACTTTTTCATTGAAAATGGAAAGGCTCAGAGAATTTTTGCTAAAATATTTAGAAACTCAATACGGAATTTCTAAAGTTGTGAAAGATTGCGCCGAAAGAGTTTTGGTGAAACTTGAAAAAGGCAGTATTTGCTTGAAAATAGAGAATAAGGTAGAGGTAGAAGAACTGAAAAAATCATTGGCGGTAGGAACCAAAGATGAAATTCGGCCTTTAATTTTTGATGGAGAAGATTTATACATTCAAAAATATTTTGTATATCAAACAAGAATATTAAAAAAAATTAAGGAATTGCTCGATGATAAAAAAATTCATATAATAACAGGCGGCCCTGGAACGGGAAAAACAACCAGTTTAGCGGCGATTTTAAAAAACGAATTAGAAAAAAGAATTCTTTTGGCTGCACCAACAGGAAAAGCCGCCCTTAGAATGCAGGAAAGTTTAGCGAAACAAGGCATAAAATTAGAAGCAAAAACTTTGCATCGTTTGCTTGGCTATAAACATTTATCGGTAAATTTCAAGCAAACAAAGGATAATCCGCTTGAAGCAGATATAATAGCTATAGACGAGTGTTCAATGATTGATTTGCCTATGATGTCTAAATTATTGGAAGCTGTTCCGAGCAACTGCGATTTATATTTGCTGGGAGATAAAAATCAATTAGCTTCCGTTGAAGCAGGCTCCGTTTTTGCGGATATTTGCAAAAAATTTGAGAGAGGGCACAAGGGTAACGAAAATATTTACAAAGAGCTTACAGTAAATTACAGAGCAAAAAATGCTCCTGGCATTGCTGTTTTAAGCAAACAGATTTTAGAAGGATCGGTAAATAATTTTAACAACGAGAACGTTAATTATTTTGAAAATGATAAATTTGAAAGCGAGTTATTCAGCTGGTATAAGGATTTATTTTCAATGCAGGCTAAAAATGAGGCTTTGGAGTTTTTGAAAACATTTCAAATTTTATGTGCAACGAAAGCAGGAAAAAACGGAACAAAATATATCAATAAAAAGCTATGCGATATAGCAAAAAAAGAAAATGCAAAGTTTACTCCGATAATAATTACAGAAAATAATTATCAGCAAAATCTTTTTAACGGGGATGTGGGAGTTAAAGACAATGAGCATGCATACTTTTATGTCGGTGAAAATGAAATAAAAGCATTTCCAGCTTTAACCTTGCCGGCACACGATCCCGCCTTTGCGATAACAATTCACAAATCCCAAGGTTCCGAATACGAACGTGTTGCCGTTGTGTATCCCGTTAGAGAAAACGAGGAAGAAAGAGAGGGTGAAAACGAGACTATCTTAACCAAGGAATTGCTTTATACTGCGGTAACCCGCGCAAAAAAAGAGTGCTTTATATGCGGAGCGAAAGAAGTGCTTGTAAATTCCTGCGGAAAGGGAATTGATAGAGTTTCAGGAATTAAGTGAGTTTTGATAAAAATATGCAATTTGTCAGTTGCACTGCACATTTGCATAAATTTTTTTCTATATTCCCCCTATGCGCAACTTTTCCTACCAAAACCCAACCAAGCTCATTTTTGGTAAAAATACCATTGCCGAGCTTGCAAATGAAATTCCGCAGAACGCAAAGGTTCTCTTAACCTATGGCGGCGGCTCCATAAAAAGTAACGGCGTTTACGATGCCGCAAAAAAAGCCCTGGGTAGCAGGGTCGTTTTTGAATTTGGCGGCATAGAGCCAAACCCACGTTATGAAACGTGCATGAAAACCCTTAGCATAATAAAAAAAGAAGGCATAGACTTTCTGCTCGCAGTAGGTGGCGGCTCTGTTTTAGATGGCACAAAGTTTATAGCGCTCGCCGCAAAATACCAAGGCGAAGACCCCTGGGACTTTATGTGCGGCAAAGCGAGCAGCCCAAGCGAAGCCCTGCCCCTCGCAAGCGTTCTGACTTTGCCGGCAACAGGCTCCGAAAGCAACGCAAATTTTGTGATTTCCCGCGACTCCACGCAAGAAAAATTTGGCGGCTGGTCACCGCTCATTTACCCAAAATTCAGCATTCTAGACCCAGAAACCACCTATAGCCTGCCTGTAAAACAAACAGCAAACGGCATTGTCGATACCTTTGTGCACACAATGGAACAATACCTAACATTCCCCGAATACGCACCGCTCCAAGACCGCTGGGCAGAATCCATTTTGGTTACCCTCATAGAACAAGGGCCGCTTATTATTGAAAACCCAAACGACTACAATGTTCGCGCAACCCTTATGTGGACAGCAACAATGGCCCTAAACGGCCTAATAAGCAGAGGCGTTCCCGAAGACTGGACAACTCATGGCATAGGGCACGAATTAACCGCATTTTACGGCATAGACCACGGGCAAAGCCTAGCCGTTGTTATGCCCGCTCTTTGGAAAAATCAGTTTGAAAAAAAGAAAGCAAAACTCGCTCAATACGGCAACAGAGTTTGGGGCATTCTCTCAAACAAGCCGGGGCAAGAAGGCAAAGACGATATCGCAAATTTAGCAATAGAAAAAACCGAGGAATTCTTTGAATCTCTTGGGGTACCAACAAAGCTCAGCGGTTATGGAATAGCAGCAGCAGAAGCAGCAGAAAAAATCTCCAAAAGATTTGAAGCTCGCGGTTTAACAAGTGAACGTGGTCTTGGCGAAAATGCTTGCATTGGCCCAAAAGAAATTAGGGAAATTTTATGCCCCAAAACTTTGTAGCAATAGATGTAGAAACCACCGGCCTAGATCCGGAAAAAGACGAAATCATAAACATCGCTCTTGTTCGCTTTGAAAACGGCGCAATCACGGCGAGCATTGATTTTATGGTAAAACCGCAAAAAGAATTCTCTTCTTTTGTGAGTTATCTAACAGGCATTTCGCAGAGCGAGCTGAACGAAGCAAAATCTTTTAAGGAAATCGTTCCGGAAATTTTGGAGTTTATAAACGGGCAACCTCTCGTTGCTCACAATGCCCCTTTCGATTCGCGAATATTCACGCTTGCCCTAAGCAGAAACGGGTTTAAAAATTGCGAATTTCTTTTCTGGGATTCGCTTGCCATTGCGCAAGCCGCCTGGACTTTTGAAAGCCATAAACTGGAAAATTTAATAAAGCAGTTGAATATTGAAGTCTCCGCCTCGCACCGCGCCTTGCCAGATGCCGAGGCTTGCGGGAAAGTTTTTTTGCGAGGGCTTGAAGAGCTTGAAAAATGCGAAAAATCGGTCTATGAGAATTTGCAGAAAATGGCAGTTGGCACCGTTTACGAACCATTATTCAAAAGAGGGGAAAATGTCTGAAATTAGTTATAGCGAATTTGTAGCGGAAAATTTAAGCAGTGCATCAAAGCTGTTCAGCTTGGCAGAATGCGATAACGAAAGAGTGCTCAGCTATTTAACGGCGGCAATGAAAGTAGCAAGCGAAAAAAACGAGCGAATTTTAATAACCGTTGCAAATAAAAATTTACAAAAGCAAATTTGGGAAAAAGATATACCAAATATTTTGCCTTCTCTAAGCGACAAAGTTCGCCCTGCCATTTTAAAAGAAAGATTCAACTATCTTTGCTTGCGTAAATTTTACAACGCAATAGAAAATGCAGATATTTATTTAACAACAGAAGAACGCATAAACTTTTTTGCCTTAATCACCTGGCAAAGCAAAACAAAAGACGGTGATTTAAGCGAAGCTCTCCACTTTAACCGTGCCCCTATTCTATGGAAAAAAGTAGCCTGCGAAGCGGGTTCCTGCTTGGGTGCTCAGTGTGAGCATTTTTCAAAATGCTATTTTCAAAATGCAAAAAAAACTGCGGAGAATTCAAATATACTTTTAGTCTCGCACAAATTATTTCTGCAAGATTTGCAAATGGACTTTGCTATTCTCCCGCCATACTCAAGAGCTATTTTCGATAACGCACACAAACTTCCTTTTGAAAGCCAAAAAGTTTTTGGAAGACACCTATATTTTTATGCTCTTAGGAATGCCGTTAAGCAAAATTCCTGGTGCAAAAAATGGGAAGAGCAAGCAGCGGAATGTGAAAAATTATTTTTAAATTTAATCAAAGAAATTCAAAATTACTCACAAAAAGTAAAGAAACGCAGAATTATATACAATAACGGCTTATCTTCAGAAACCGGAGTTTCGCCGGAGCCTTTGCAAAACGCTTTGAAAACATTGCTGGGAATTATTGAGCAAACAAGCTCCGAATTCCATGCGCAAAACGATCTCGGCAAAACAAAAGACTGTATGCAATTCGCTTCTGACATAAGAAAAATTTCCTGTGACATTGCTTTTTTATTCGCCGCCTCGCATAGCGATTTGGTTTATTGGGTAGAGTGCCTTTCTAATCCATACCAAGTTGCATTTAATGCAGAGCCTGTAAATGTCTCTGCAAAGTGGAGCAAATCGCTTTACCCAATTTTAAAATCTGCGCTTTGGACTTCTGATACAATTACTGTAAACGGGCAGTTTGAGTATTTAATAAATCGATTGGGGTTATTCGGAAAAAATCCAAAAACCAAAGTTTTCAGCGAGCAAGGAGTTGCCTCAGCGGTGTCTATTTTCGCGGCAGATTTTTTACCTAAACCAACAGACGAAAGTTTCAACGCAGAGCTGCTCAAGGCCTTGTGTGAAATTTTAGAGAAAAATAATAGCAACACGCTTATATTCAGTGATTTTGGGGCAATTCAAAAACTGCAAGAAAAAGCGAAAGAACAGGAGCAAGGCAAAACCTGTTTTTTCCAAGGAGCAGATGGCACTTTTTACAATTTGGCAGGCTTTTTCCAAAAAGAAGCGGGTAGCGTTTTAGTGGGCACTCACGATGAATTAAAATCTTTGGAAGATATGGATTTGCCAGAAAACAGTCTTATAGTTATTTCAAGATTGCCATTCCCAGATATGAAAGAGCCTGTTCTCGCCCGGCGTGCAGGAATTTTAAAGGAGCAAAATAAAAACGGCTTCGCTTTGCTTACAATGCCAGAGGTAACTTTGACGTTGCGCAGGGTTTATTCGGCACTTCTGCGTTCCGGCAAAAAGCAAAGCTTGCTTTTTTTGGATAGCCGCATAGCAACAGAGCAATACGGAGCTAAAATTCAAAAGCTATTTCCGGATCTTAAAATTTTAAGCCACAGGGTATTTTCAACGGGCTTTTTTTAGCGTAATTCCAAAAAAACACTTTTCCCCCTTGTTTTTTACAAAAAAACGCTAAAATCCGTCAACAACTGTAAGCAAAATGAGGGGGGGCTGTATTTTTTGTCCTCGAACTTCGTCTAAACTAATAAAACAAAAACTGGAGGTTTTATGGAAAAAGCAGTTCTTGGGCGCTACGCTCAGCTAACGCAAGATTTGGCATTCAAAAAAGTATTCGCTGCGGAGGAAGACAAAGAATTGCTGATAGCAATGCTGAACTTATTCCTTTCTGTCAGAATCAGAATTGGCCAGAATTACCAAGATTTTCAGAATTTCCTCATTTAAACGCAAATTTTATTCAAAAATGTTTGGCATTGTATTTTCAAAATATTCTGTAAATTCCTTAAATTCTGGCCAATTCTGATTCTGACAATATGGACTTCGGCAAAGGCTGCGATGAGGTTGTTCAGTACCTTTCCCTTCGCAATGACCGCCACCCCGATATTCGCTACGAGTGCCTCAACTTTGCTTTCGTTGTTCTTCCCCGCTTCGTGAAAGCCGCCGTTGAATGCTTAAGCCTGGAGGACAAGCTCATTTTCTCCCTGTGCCATGCCCATGAGCTGAAGGAGAAGCCTGAGCAGTTCGATGAAGGCGTGTTCGACAAGATTTTCGGCATTGCCAAAATTTCTACCTTTTCCCTTGATGAGCGAACATACTATGAGGCATCCATGAAGAATGAGCGAGACAGATACGCTGCGCTTAAGTGCGCTAGGGAAGAGGGCAGGGAAGAAGGTCGAGAAGATGGCATCGGCATCGGCCGTCAGGAAGCCCGCGAAGAACTGCTCTCCCTTCTGGAAAGCGGCGTGCCTTTGGCTGACATAAAGCAAAGATTTGGGCTATAGCCTAAAAGTTGCGATCATTCATTGCTGGGCAGCTATGCCCAAAAAAAACGCTAAAAAATGAAAAAAACCAAAAAGTACTTGACTTTTTCTCAGGAAGTTTCTATATTTACCCTCAACATGGTATTTTTTGTTAGGCAAGGGCTTCAGGGTCTAGGTTTTAGCAGGGTAGCTACTACAGGCCCTAGCGGGCGGTGTAAATTTATCTTTGCACCCCCCCCCCCTACACATTAAGCACCGAAATTTCAGGGGTTTTCGAGGGAAAAGCGTTCTTTTCTGCAAAGGAGAGCATTTTGTCTGCTCTTAATCCGAAAAAATTCAATTCAACAATCTTAAAAACAGGAGCTTCCTATGAAAAAAGGAATAGTTAAAACAATTATGGCGATAGTGCTCATTGCGGTTGGTGGAGTATGGGCGAATGATACGCCTGTCGAAAGTGAAAAGCTTATGATTTTGCAAGCTAACACTCACGGCAATAACAATAATGAAGCAACAGGATCGGGATTTCCAAGATCTGCCGTGGAATTGTTTAACAATAGCGAACAAACCATTGATTTGGGAGCGCAAGGATATTATTTACATATAGGCAGAACATCGAGGTGGTTTTATTCCATAAAGCTTGAAGGAAAAATTCCTGCAAAAAGTTCGTTTCTTATCGCAGGCAACATAATGAACGCAACGCCCCGCGCTGCTCTTCCTGCGGCAGATATTTATTACGATTTTGAAATACCAAACGACAGTTTCACCATTGCTCTTATGAGAACTCCAACGCTTGCGCCTCTTTCGGAGGGTAATATTTGGAATGCCGATGAGCTTCCCGATTTTTATGGTGATATGCTCGGAATCGGAAATACTGCGGGTTTTGAAACTGCGGTTGCGGCAAATCAAAGCCGCCCACGAATACCTCGCCGTTCATCGCTTATTGACACCGATAATAACAGTGCGGATTTTACCGATATAGATACAAGAAGCGGAGTTTTGCAAGAGACAAGGCAACGTCCGAGCAACGAAGTTTTATACAGATTTTGGCCAAGAAATTCTGGAATGGGTGCGTGGGATCCTATGAGCGGCTATCCAAGATTTGACCCTGTCCCTTCACCGCATCTTAAAGAGCCTGACGATCCGATACTAGCGGGAGATCCCGATGAACTCGCAGGCGAACTGCTTATTTGGCAAGCGTACGGCTCGTCTAACGATGCCGCAGGCACAAGCCATTCTTTCGTGGAACTTTACAATAGCACAGACAAAGCGATAAACCTAAGCGGAATCACGCTGTTTTATGCCGATGGAGCCAGAGGGCAGGGAATAACACAGGACGGTGATTGGAAAGCGATTCCGTTAAGCGGAACAATGCCCGCCAAAACGTCTTTCTTAATTTTAGGAACAAGAGAAAATACAACGGGACGTCTTCAAATCCCGAATAATTTCGGCGATATAAATGACCCTACTTTCACTTTGGGCAACAGGTCGTTTAAGGTAGCTCTTATACGCAGTGCGGGAACATTAACTGTGCAAAATCCTTTTACGATGGACAATAGCGAGGGTAAAACAGCAGAAGGCTATATAGACATGGTAGGTTCTGCCAACGATCTTACCCACGCCAGTAATCCCGATAACATTTTCGGCTTTGAAACAACCCCCGCCAGAAATTCCGCATCGGAGGCGGTTCGCCGCAAATCACTTGACGATACCGACAACAATGCCGATGATTTTGAGAGTATTCGTTACGCTCTTAACAATGGAATCAGCGATGAGGATTTAGAGCGTTTCAAGCCTAAGAATGTAGACTTTGGTCCTTGGGATCCGATAACTGGCAAGCAGTATGTTCCTGGCGATGATGGCATTGTAGCGCAGGCGATCACGAGTTTTAAGTTTTCGAATCAAAGCATTGGCTGGGAAGAGAATGGGTATTGGGAGGGCATAATTGACAGCGAAGCAAAAACCATCACCTTTACTACTCAAAAATACATTGAAAATATCAATCGACTTGCGGCGATCTTTGAGCTTGACGAAAACGGCGCAGCATTCGTGGGCACAGTTCCGCAATGGACTGGAATTACGCAAAATGATTTCCGCAAGGAGATTGTTTATGATCTTGGCGAAGGCGTAAAATACACTGTAAGGCTAGTGTCCCCGCAAGCAACGAATTTGCCAGTGATGCGGATTGACGCAGATGGAACTATTTATCATAGTTCCGCTGAAATTTGGACTACGATGACATTTTCTTTGAGTGATCCGAATAATTCGGCGAATGACATTTCAACAATCAGTAATCAGCAGATTAGAGGACGCGGAAATACTACTTGGACTCGGCCTAAAAAGCCATATCGTATCAGATTTAGAAACGATGTATCGCTGTTTGGACAAGCCGCACGCAGAAATTGGATACTGTTGGCAGAGTTTTTGGATCCGACATTCTTAACGACTCCAACAGCATTTGAGCTCGGGAAAAATGCTTTGGATTATCAGCCCTTTACTTGTACTTTTCAGCATGTCCATGTATATTTGGACGGTCAATATAACGGACTTTACGTATTGACGGAGCACAGACAGGCAGATCCTAACGAAGAAGGCGTTCCAGGAAGAGCAAAAGTTGAACAAAACAATGGCGGTTGGTTTGCCGAACTGGATTCGGAATGGAAAGATGATCCGAAATTCAGAACAGCAAGCTACAATTTGCCTATACAGATAAAGACCGATATTTTCGGCATCGACAGCAATGATCCAAGATACGATTTTGTCAAAAACGATTGGAAAGAATTAACGGATTTAGTAGCTTCTGAAAGTTTCCCCGAAAACGGGTACAGGGATTTGATTGATATGAATACTTTTGTCGATTTTTTGATGGCAAACGAAATAGTCTGGAACACCGAATTATCATGGCCAAAAAGCGTATTTGCTTACAAAGAAAACAAAGATGGAAAAATCAGTATGGGGCCGTTGTGGGATTTTGATTGGGCTTTTGCTTTTGCCGGAACAGGACACGCATATTTTGGATATAGCAGCGGTCGTCCAAGCAGACATAGTTTTTTTAATCGTTTTTTTGAAGACCCTGTTTTTCTTGCAAAGTACAAGGAGCGTTGGAATGAAAAATTCGATGAAATAGTTGCTGTTTCCAGTTTTATAGAAACTTTAGGCGAAACAATTAGGGTCGGTGTTTCGGAAGATACCAAAAGATGGAATGTTCCAGACGGTTATCATTCTGGTTATGATGCCAATCACGCACGGCAAGTCGGAAATATGGTAAATTGGTGGAATAATAGAGCCGCTTGGTTAGATGCAGAGTTTAATAAAGTCAATGTTCTTCCCGCAAGCCGAGACTTCGGGGCGGAAACTTGGAACGATTATTCCGATATTGCTTCGCAAATTTTCACTTTCGTTGCTTACGGCGAAATGACGGATTTAACGGCAGTTTTCCAAAAAGGCGACGAAACTGCGTTTGAAATCACCATCGGCCTTGACACCAAAGCAAGCGAAACCGGAAACGGCTATTTTGCCACAATAAGCGTTAGGCCGAAAAATTCGCTTTCGGTAGGAACCTATACCGATGTGCTCGTTCTGAGCGGAAAAAATCAAGGAAAAGATTTTTCAATAAATGTGCCGCTGACTTTTGTTGTTGGCAAGGCCGCTGGCACATGGGTTGCGGTTGAAGCAATAGCAGCAACATACACAGCCGAGCTCACGCTTAGCGACTTGACATTGCCGAACGGCTACGCATGGGTTGCGCCAGCAACCGCTTTGAATGCTGGCGACAATCAGCAATTCGATGCGACATTTACCAAAGATGCCAACCACGAGAATGCAACAGGCAAAGTAACGGTAAATGTAGCGAAAGCCGCTGGCACATGGGTTGCGGTTGAAGCAATAGCGGAAACATACTTCCCCGAGCTCACGCTTAGCGACCTAACCCTGCCCACCGGTTACACTTGGGCAGACGGCACAATCTCTCTGAATGCTGGCGACAATCAGCAATTCGATGCAGTACTCACCGGCGATGCCAACCACGAAAACGCGGAAGGCAAAATAACGGTTAACATAGCAAAGGCCGCTGGCACATGGGTTGCGGTTGAAGCAATAGCGGAAACATACACAGCCGAGCTCACGCTTAGCGGCTTGACATTGCCGAACGGCTACGCATGGGTTGCGCCAGCAACCGCTTTGAATGCTGGCGACAATCAGCAATTCGATGCAATACTCGCCGGCGATGCCAACCACGAAAACGCGGAAGGCAAAATAACGGTTAACATAGCAAAGGCCACAGGTACAACCGCCCCTGACTACGCACAGCCAACAATCCTAAGCGCAAAAAGCGACGAAACCCTAGCAGACGTAGAACTCCCAGAAGGCTGGAAATGGGATGCCGATCCAACAACGCCAGTCGGCGAAATCGGCGAAAATCCCCACAAAGCCACCTTCACCCCAGCCAACGCAAACTACAGCACAGTAGCAAGCGCAGACTGGACAATAACCGTCGATGAAGCCACGTCTATTAACTCAGGTGTAGGTTCCAAAGGTTCTCCAGAAGCTCGCCAGCTCGCTTCCTCGGTTCAGACAAGATACTACACCCTAAAAGGCACAGCCCTCGGCACCACAAAACCCACCGCCCCGGGCGTATATCTCGAAAAACGCGGCAAACATGTGAGGAAAATAACGATACACTAATCCACCCCGCTTGCCGCTGTTTACTCGGCGGCAAACTCAAAGGGTAAGGGTAGCTTAATAAAAAAACGCATATTTTGATAACAACTGTTATCAAAATGAGGGGGGGTATGTATTTTTTGGCATTTAATTACGTCTAACTAAGTAAATGACAAACAACAAAAATTTTCATGCGTTTTTTGAAGGACTAAACCGCTACCCTGCACTTGTAGGGGTAATTAGTGTTTTACTTGCTCTTGGGGCGACCGTACATTGGCAAATAGCGTTTTTGCTCTGTTTTTGGATTTATGCCCTAAACCAAACTTTGCGTAAAATCTCCTTTATGGTTTGCGCATTGATTTTAACATCTCATTTCTCGCGAAAAAAAGATGATTTCAGCTTTGAGGAAAATCCGCCGTTAAGCGGGCGCGGTTATGTGGAGGAAGTGCTGAACAGGCCGAATGGCTATGCTCTTATTTTTAGAACGGATTTTGGGAAGGTAAGAGCGAGCTATGCGAGCGAAGAAACGCCGCTTCCGGGCGATAGCATTTTTTGGCAAGCAAAATGGTTCCCAGTTACGCAGCCAACCATGCCAGGCACCTTCGATGCGCCAGCATGGATGCGTTCGCAAAACTACAGGGCGAGCGGTAGCTTGGAAAGCGTGCAGATTTTGAGCAGTAAATTTTCTTTTCAGCGCTTTTCCTTTTTGCTAAAGCAAAAAATGGAAAAGCGATTATCAAAATTTTACGAAAAACCGGAAAATGCCTTGCTTATGGGGCTCCTAATCGGTGACCGCTCTGGGATTTCCGAAACTCTGCAGAATGATTTTAGAAGAACAGGCTTGGTGCACGTTTTAAGCATTTCCGGCTATCACGTTGTTATGCTTGCCGGAATGCTCACTCTGTTTTTAAGAATGCTTCGTTTGCCTCGCAAGGTTTCGCAAATTCTGTCGATAATTCTTTTGTGCATTTATGCACCCATAACAGGCGGCACTTCTGCGGTGTGGCGCGCTGTGCTTATGTTTTGCATTATAGAGAGCAGCAGAATTTTTCAAAAATCCGCGACTTCGATAAATGCGCTTGGCGTTGCGCTTATTCTTATTTTATTTTTTAAGCCAACGCAAGCGTTTCATGCGGGCTTTCAGCTTTCCGCTGCGGCAACACTTGGCATTTTGCTTGGCCGGCGCATTGAGCTTCCGCGTTTCCGCAATAAGGCACTTAAAGTTTTCTCTGCGGTGATTTTAGAGCCCAGCCAAATTACGTTTTGCGCAACGCTCAGTACCTTGCCTTTATTGATTTTTCATTTTCAGGCTTTTTCGCCAATATCATGGCTGGGAAATTTAATTGTGATTCCGCTTATGGGCTTTGGCATGCAGGCAGGGGTTTTGTCGCTTGCCGGCATTCATCCTTTTGCTTGCCAAGTTTTTGCGGATTCTGCCACTATTCTTTTTCGAAGCGCTGCCGCTATCGCAGGCTTTTTGGCAGAAAATCCCCACGCTTCCGCTACCATAGGGCCTTTGCCTTTACCATGCTTATTTGTTGGTTCAATATTAATAGCTGTGCTGCCTTTTTTAAAAGAAGAAAATCCCTGGGGACGGCGAATTGCAATTTTTTGCTTGCTTTTTTGTTCTTGTTTTTTTGTTGGCACAGAGATTAAGAAAAATTTATTTCCCAGTTGGAGCGTAACTTTTTTAGATGTTGGGCAAGGCGATAGTGCTTTGCTAAAAAGCCCTGCCGGGCGCTTTTACCTTGTAGATGCGGGGCCGCAGTTGAGAAGCCGGAGCATGGCGCGCGATAGAATAATTCCTTTTTTTCGCTCGCAAGGAATTTCAAAACTGGATGCCATAATAATTTCGCACCCGCACTTAGACCACTACGGTGATGCGGCAAGTATTTTAAAAGAATTTCCCGTGAAAGAATTTTGGACAACGGCCTGCGCTCAAAGCGTTAAAGATAGCGCTTGGCAAAATGTTTTAAAAAGCGCTGAATCAAAAGGCGTGAAAATAAAAAATCTGCATAGCGGCTTGAATATTAAGGAGAAACTGCTGCTTTCAAAAAGCGAATGGAATTTAACCGTTCTTTACCCAGATTCCTCAGTATGCGAAGAAAAGCAGAATGACAATTCCGTTGTTTTGAAGGCAAGCGGTTTGGGAAAATCCTTGCTATTAACAGGGGATTTAGAAAGAAGGGGCGAAATGGCATTGGTAGGGACATATTGCAATACGCCTTCATCAATGCCTTGCGTTATAAAAAGCGATGTGCTTAAACTTGGGCATCATGGCAGCAAAACTTCGAGCACAAGAGAATTTTTGGAGTGCGTTGTACCAGACTATGCCATAATTTCCGCTGGTTTAAGAAACCGCTACAGGCACCCCCACAAAGATGTTTTAGATAGATTGGATAGCCTTGAAATTAAATATTACGGAACTTATGAAAAAGGCACTATTGTCTTTCAAGCATATCGTAATAAATCCTTGAAGCTAAGCACCCGCCTGTAGAGACACAATGTGCCTCTACTTTGCTACGGCCTCACGCTGGCGCAGTTGGTAAAAGCATTAGCAGAAACTCCTATTAACTGCACTCGTACTGAACCAACATGGAGTGTATCTGGCTTTTGTTTGCGCGTTCAAATAGGGCTGCCGCTCACGGGCAGCGAGTGGGTTGGGAGCATTCCCGG
>JAITFT010000081.1 GCA_031281155.1 Candidatus Fibrimonadaceae bacterium | reverse complement strand
GATACCATTAGAGCGATAGCCATTTGCGCAATCCAAATGTAGCGGGAGATTTTGTATGCCCGCTGCTTTTTCACGCTCCATGCAGGGGTTTCACCTTGTTTTTTAAGACGGCTAAACATTTTCATTAAAGGATAATGTAGAAATTTTCTATTTTCCATAATATGAAAAAAATCAGCATAGCAATTAGCAGCTTTGGGAATATCGGCAAAGCTATTTTAAAAACACACCTTGAACACATTGCAAAATTTGGTGCCGGCAACGATATAAAGCTTGTTGGCATAATTCGCCGCAATGCTTCCGGCAACAACAAAAACGTACCTGTGCCAGTTGTATCAGACGTTAAAATGCTGGCAAAAAGGCCAGATGTAATCTTATGTGCCGGGCCTAGCGGCTATGTAAAGCAAGATGTGAAAAAATTCCTTGAACTCGGTTTTTGCACAGTCGATTGCTTTGATTCTCACCAAAAAATCTATAAATATCGCCAGGAAATAGGCAAAATTGCAGGCAAAAGCAGAGCGGTATCCATTTTAGCCACCGGATGGGACCCAGGCTTCGATTCCATCCAACGCGCTTTGCTTGCCCAGCTATCCCCAATGGGCACCACCTTCACAACTTTTGGCCCAGGGCGCAGCATGGGGCATACCACCGAGGTAAAAGACATCTCAGGCGTTAAAGATGCCGTGTCTCTCACTTTGCCTGGCAGCAAACCCGGAACGCAGAGGCGCAGAGTTTATGTGGTAGCAGATAAACCACAGCGAAAACGCATTGAGCAAGATATAAAAAAACACCCTTATTTCGTAAACGACCCAACCGAAGTTAAATTTGTGCCCTGCATAGCCAAATTCGACACAAACAAACACCAAGGCCATCTTATAAACTGCGGCAATAATGTCAAAGCAGAAGTAAAGCTAGCAGGCGTGAACCCAATTATGACAGCAAACATGATGTATTCTGCGGCACGTGCAGCATTTAGAGCAAAGGCAAACGGAAATTTTGGCTGCTGGACAGTTGTAGAATGCCCGCCGCTGGATTTCATCCAAGGCGGCACGGTCAAAGACCGCTTGCAAAAAATAAAATATTAACGCTTAGAGAAAGCACGAGCCGCAAGCCCAAGCTCGCCTTGCATTGTTTTTGGAGAATTATACAAACTTATTCCGTGCCGCTGATTGGCATTGCGCAGTTGCCTCTGAATTCGGCGTTTTCGTTTATCACTATTTGGCGGGTTTTTATATCGCCTATAAAACTGGAACGGCTTTCGAGTGTCATTAAGCCATCGCATTCTATATTGCCGTGAATTTTGCCTGCTATGGTTGCAGAGCTTACTTTTATTTCGCCTTTTATTTTTCCGCTCTGCTCAACTATCAAAGTTCCTTTTGTATCAATTCTGCCAATAACCGAACCAGCTACACGAATATCGTTATCTAGCGTTATATCGCCTTCTATAATTGTAGAAGAGCTCAAATTGGTTATTTCACCACTGGATTTAGACATTAAACCTCCGAATTTTCAAGAGTAATATAGTAAACTCTCTACCTAATAACCGCTACTCTCACCCACTTTACCACGGTTTTCCCGCTTTCGAATTTTACGCTTAGGCGGGCGCTGTAAATATCGGTGCCTAGGTTTGAAAAATTTAAACCTTCTATTTGGTTTGAGCCATGAGTTGGATTGGAAATTTCTCTGGTGAAAACTTTTAGGCCGGTTATGTCGAAGAGTTCAAGTTTGGCGTTTTGAGCAGGAGCAAGAATTCTGAAGCGAATGGAAGCTCTACCGCCGCGGATGGGGTTTGGGAAAATGAAAAACTCGGAGATTTCATCTTTTAGCTCTGAGCCTTCTGGTGGAGCCTTGGCAAGCAGCGTTGCATTGCGTAAATAGAAAGCGCGGATTTCGTCTCTGTGTTTTGCGAATAAAAATATTGAGTCGTTTGAAGTATGCTTGTGCTTGTAGAGAAGCATTGGGAATTTTTCGCGAGTTAGAGTGTCTTCGTAAACGAAGGTGCCTACTGCTAATGGAAATTCACCCCTAAGCAGTTTGCCATCTTTGTTGACTGCCAAGAGCAAGCCGTTGTTTACAGGTATTAGAATTAAGGGGCCTTCTTTTGGTATATCTACCACTACAGGCTTGGCACCAAAGTGCGTGAATGGTTCGGAGTTGGAAAGCAGCACGGGAAAATTGGGCAATGGAACGCCATTGGAGTCCACAACGTAAAGTCTGTTGTTTCCTAAAAAAATTGCTTCTTCAAAACCATCTCTGTTTATATCTGCGTAAACTGGCAAAAGTTTTTCTTGCCCCATATTGTAGCTTTTGCCTTTGAATTTGCCCTCGCTGTCTAAAGAGAAAAAGCCGATTTCTGGTGTTTGCGCAAAATCGTCAAGGCTTGGAGTATGCGGCCATTTTTCTTCTTGCAGAGGAATGGCATATTTGCCTACCCAGTCTATTTCAACTGGAATTTTCAAAGCACGCCAATTCACAACGCTATCGCCGGTAAAGGGGTTGAGGGATTTTTCCAACTGCGCATTTGGGGGAATTTTCGCTGTGATTTTTATGCCGGAAAATCCGCCGAATGTTGAGGCGGTATTGGCGTAGCCAGATGGTTCTATGGAAAAAATTGTGTCGAAGGATCTTTGGCTGTTAAATCTTCTGTGCGGCAATAAGTCGCTGCCGGAGCCAAAATAAAAAACGCTTTCACCGGAGGCACTTCTGAATTCCTTTCCGAGTGCGAGAATTCCATCGGCTTCTATTAGGGAAATTCCAAATTGGTGGTCTCTAAAGGTATCGCCGTTCCAAGCGTTTATTGCGCCGTAAGGAATGAGCAGTTCGTTAACGTACCAGTCGTTTATGTGCCACGCAGCAATGCCGCTTGCGGGGAGTGCGGCATCGCCGGCGTCTATGCCTTCAATCGCGCCTGTGTGTTTTTGCTTTCCGTCTTCCAAAAAATTTGAATAAAGACTATCGACATGAAGCTCTATTTCTGCTGGCACTCCTCTATCCATTTTAACGGTGATTTTTCCATCGGGCCTGTAACTTCTTTGCCTGTTTTCCAGCAAAATATATTCGTTGCCGTTTATGGGAATTTTCACTATTTGCGGAGAGTCGCAAAATTCATAAGCAGCTGCGCAAATTTCAATGCTTGCTTTTTCGCCTGGTTTAATTTCCCTAATATCGCTGCCGCTAACCCAGCCTTTGTGCCGCCGCATCCATGCGCTCGGCAATGTTGGAAAAAAACCATTGCCTGCATTTGAACCCGCAAAATCCATTCCATCGAAATAGCCAAGCCGTGGAAAGCCTTTTACCACATCGTAGGAATATGGCAAGCCGAGCTCGCGCCCTATTTGGCTCACTATTGTTCCATTAATGCCCCAATTCAAGCCATCTTGCGAAGCGGTTTCGCTGCTTACAATAACAGACCTTATGCTATCGCCTTCGCTAACTTCGAAGCCTCTCCAAAAATCTCCCCAAGTGCTGTCTATATAAATATCAAAAAAATCACCGGGCGAATCTGCCGCTCTGCTTCCCTTTGTTCCTCCATCAACAAGGCGCGAGTTGCCGGCATGAGCAATTAATATAACCCTTTTTGCCGGGCCAGGCTTCAAAGCAAGCGGTTTATCGGGATCGTTTTTTGCATGGGTTAAAACGCTATCCACAAATCTGGCATAGTCAACGACTCTCAGAGAGTCAAAGGCCTCTACTCTTTCGCCTTTTCTGCGAGCAGTGCGATTGAAGTCTATAATATATTCAGATAATCTGTAAACGGCGGTATCACCTTTCGGAAAAATACGCGGTTCCCCTATTTTAACTTTGCCGCCGCTTGCTTTATTAAAATAATCCTCGGCAAATTTTATTTTGCTTTTCCAATACTTATCGCTGTGCCTTTCTCCTTTTGGGTCTAGCTTATAATCTCTTGGATCTGAATTAAATGTGCCTCTGCCGGTAGTTAAGGAATTATTTGTTTCTTCGTGGCGGAACTGAACTTTCAGAACTACAATGTCGAGCTCTTCTATAGCGAAAGCGCTTGAGAGAGCGAGGAGGAAAAGCAATGCGTATTTGAACGTTTGGGACATGGGAGTACTCTACCCCATAGAATCAAAATCTTCGTCTTTTTCTGAAGCAGCGAGTATTTGTTCCAAAGTGGTTATGCCAGCGAGGGCTTTTTCCAAGCCGTCCATGCGGAGAGTGCTCATGCCCTGCGCTATGCATACTCTCTTGATTGCATCGCCAGAGGCTCTTTTTAGAACTAGATTGCGGACATCTTCGCTGGGAACCAGGAATTCGAAAATACCAATACGGCCTCTATAGCCTGTGGTATCGCATTTATTGCAACCTCTGCCTTTGTAGAATTTTGTATCGAGCGGAACATTGAGATCTTTTCTCATTGCCTCGGTTATAGTAGCATCTTCCTCTTTGCAGGAGGTGCAAATTCTACGGACAAGTCTCTGAGCTAGAACGCCCTTGATAGCAGTGGCTATTAGGAATGGCTCCAAACCCATTTCCAGCAAACGCGGAAATGCGCCAGCAGCATCGTTGGTGTGAAGGGTACTGAATACCAAGTGACCGGTTAATGCGCTTTCTATAGCCATGCTAGCGGTTTCCAAATCTCTCATTTCACCAATCATTATAACATCGGGATCTTGACGCAGAATTGCTCTTATGCCAGTGGCAAAGCTAAAACCTGCGGCATTGTTTATTTGCCCCTGATTAACCCCATCGATGTTCATTTCCACAGGGTCTTCCATAGTGGTTATGTTTAATGTTGGATCTAAAATTCTGCGTATGGAAGCGTAGAGCGTGGTGGATTTACCTGAACCTGTTGGGCCTGTTACCAGCATAATGCCAGTTGGCAAGTTAATGGTGTAGTCCACCTGCTTGAACACTGCCGGCCTGAAACCCATTTGATCGAGTTCTACCTGGCCAGCCGTTGGATCTAAAATACGCATTACAATTTTTTCAACAACGCCTCTTTTGCGAAGCGATACTGGGAAAGAGCTAACACGCAAATCGACTTCTTTGCCTTGCGAGCGAACGGTAAAACGACCATCTAAGGGGCGGCGTTTTTCAGCAATATCCATTTTGGCGAGCAACTTTACGCGGCTTAAAATTTGCGGCATAAGGCGGCCCGGAATGGGCGGCATTACCATTAAATCGCCATCTATGCGAATGCGAAGTTTTAAAAAAGTTTCTTGCGGTTCTAAATGAATATCGGAAGCTCTGCGCCTGATTGCATCTTGGATTATGGAAGTCACCAGCTTTACAACCTGCTGGCCTTCTTCGCTTGATAGCTGTTCTTCTTGGCCATCTTCTGCGCGATCTATGGTTTGCAATTCTTCGTCTTCGTTCATGCGAGTAAGCTCGCGCATTGCCTCGCCGCCTGAGCTCGCATAAATCCGGTTTATAGCCTCCATTAAATCCTTTTCACTTGCCATCACTGGGTGTATTTCCATTCTTACCTTGAACCTTATGTGGTCTAAAGTTCTTTGGTTGCTTGGATCGTGCATGGCAAGGGTTAAGGTTTTGTCTTTAATTTCTATTGGCAAGACTTTGTAGGCACGGCAGAATTCTTCGGGCAAAAGCATTGCGACTTCTTGCGAAACCGTTACTTCATCTAAACTTACGTTTTGAATTTCCAATTGGGCAGAAAGAATTTCTATTAGGCGCTCTTCGGTCATAAAGCCGAGCTGCATAAGCATTTTGCCAAGACGAAGCCCAGTTTTCTTTTGTTCTTCCAGGGCTCTTTCGCGCTGCTCTACTGTTATGTAATTTTTTTCTACTAAGAGTTCGCCTATACGCTTGTGCTGGCTGGTTTGCAACTGCTCGCTTAAAATAGCAGTCATTTGTTCTTCGCTTACAAAACCGAGGCGAACAAGTATTTTACCCAAGTGCAGGCCGCTGCGTTTTTGTTCGCTAATGGCGCGAGCTAATTGGTCTTCGTTTATAAGGCCCTTCTCTATTAGAAGCTGCCCAATTTGCATTCTGACATTTACTGACATATCTTTACTTTTAGTTTCCAACCTTCCAAGCTTGAGCAATTCCTTCCATGGCCGCAGTACCACCCAAGTGTACTAGGAACCAGCTTTCTCCCCATTCCGTAGCGCCGTTTGTTTTAATTAGATAATAGAAATTTCTGCTTGTGGCTGCAATACCAAATTCTCTTAGATTATCGCCTCCCCAATTACCGCAAGGAATGAACTGCGATGTATTTGATGGAGTTGGAATACCTGAGGCTGTGTTTCTTATAACATCGCAATCGCTGCCAATAAAAAAATCTTTCGCTATAAAAACATCGGCTTTGCCAGCCCTCAGCGTTCCCACGCCATTTGAAGTAGGAACGTAATAGATATCTGCGTTGGCAATTAAGTTGGTTGTTGATGCTGTGCTTAAAACAAGGCCTGTGCTGGCGTTTATAGCAACGGTTGAACTACCGCCACTGAAGCTAACAGGAACAAGAGGCCTGCTAACAGCAATGGAGCTTGAGCTTGGCTCAGCGGAGCTGCTTGAGGGCATGCAATGAATAAGTGGCCTCTCTACTTCTTTGCTCTCGCAACCTCTTTCACCAGCAACAGTAGGGCAAACGCTGACTGTAATTTTACCGCAATGTTCCAGAGGTATAGCATTGCTGCCTGTTGCCGTGTAGGTAAACTGATTTGCGCTACCTTTGCCTGAATTTATAATTCCGGTGCCTAAATAAACTTCAACTAAATCGAATTCCGTTACTCCGTGCGAATTTTGATTAATGTCAACCTGTATATTTATCCCCAAATGACTATCGCCAGCCATTAAATTGAGATCGAAACGGGTTACTTCAACGAAGTCCACTTGAATAGGAGGGTCGTCTGGCTTACCGCCAAGATTGCTAGACGACGATGAAGGGTCGTTTTCGGGACCGCCACCCGTTGAGCCTCCACAGCTAACTGCAAAGAGAACTAGGAAAGCACCAACAAAGATTGGCACGAAGACACCCAAAAGGGTGCTGCGATGAAGGAATTTTTTCAGCATAAAAACCTCTTTTCAAGTGAATATAGTAAATTTAATAAATTTATTTACTTGATTTCACTCTTTTTACGCCAAACATGTCTATTTTTTTGCGCGCATCGTAGGTTTCGTTTATTTCAATCGCGCCTTCTTTGTATTTAATTCTCCAGCGGAAATCGGATACTTGAACATAAGCGCCTGCACCTGCCCAACGGCCTTTTGGATCTTTTAGATCCCATGCCAAATAAACGCTAAAATTGCTTTTATTGTCTTCAGAGCTGGTTTTACAGTCTTTTGCCCCGTTTAATTTGAAAATCGGGTCGTTGCAGCTTATAACTATATCGCGGCTTTTCACTACAAAATTACCCAAATTCGTGTGATAATAGGCTTTTGCATGGAAAGTTATGCTATCTGCTGGAATTGTTAGGTTTTCGCCTTCAAGCAAACGCACTCTGCTGAAAACATCTTGTTCGAATACTATCCCAACCGTGCCAGGATAGTTGGTTCTAATATCATCGAGTGTCCAGCCATCTGGAACTGGCAAAAGCTCTATTCTTCCGTTTTCATCGCCACCCTTGAACAAGTCTTTAGCAACATCTTCGCCGAACAGATCTCTAAGATTTTCTTTCAGCTTTTCATTAACAGTTTCACCAGCCTCTGATATACGGATTTTCTTTACATCGGAACGACCTTCGCCTATCAGCTCTACACCCACTTCTCTTGGGTGCGGCGGATTGCCCAAAAGATCTCTCAGAGCGTGTTCCAAGGGATTTGCGCTTGCCAAAGTTCTTGGGCCAGCCAGGAACCTAACCGAGTCTCCAGTATTAGGTGTAAAGGCAGTTTCCAAATCGGACCTATAGGCTCTGAACCTTAGCTCAACCCTGGCGTCACCTGTTTCTGCAGGCGTGCTTCCGGCTCTTCCCCAAGTCATTCCAAAAGGCCGATCTTTATCTGCCGAATAGATCTCAAAGTCTCCCCTGCGATCCAAAGATCTTAAAACATAGGCAAAGGCAGTGTTAAGGTCAACGCTTGCTTCTGCCATCTGAACTGGTTCGGAGAATGTAAGAATAACTCTATCAAGACACGTGTTAGTGGGCGAATCACCGCATTTATCATTTGAATCTCCATAGTATTCAGCAGAGATGATTATGGGTTCAACATTGTCTTCTATATCTCTCTGAAGAGGAATGGTCATCTCACCTGTCATCAAATCTTCTGTAAATGTAGCCCATGACCTAACAATGTTTTCTGGCGTAGCATAAGTTTTGACTCTTTCGCTAAAATAGACTGGGCTATAGACAGAGGAACGCCTAACGATAACTATGCCTGTTGAATCACTAAGCATAGAAACGCCATCGCTATTATTGCCCTGCCAGTAAGCTAGGTTATTGGCATCATTGATACCGACACTACTGTAGATGTACTCTCTTATTCCTTGCGGATCCGGAGATTTTTCTGCATGTCCGTAAGAAATAATTTCTTCAAGCCCTAGATCCCACAAAACCTCTATTTTGTTAGGCAGTTCCCATTTTTCATCGCCAACATTATAAAAGTTTTTGTTATACACAATTACCAGCGAATCAGCATAACCAGCTGTTTCTCTTGAGAACATCTTTACAGAAACTGGATAGGGAACAGGCGGCTCTCTAAATTCCAGATAACTCCACTGTGCAGCAGTGCTTTCCAATTCAGAAGGGCCGCGAACTTTAAAGAAGGCGTAGTCTCCTTTTTCTACAGGTTGCTCGCCTGAAAGGGAGATATTGGCTATGCCGTTTTCTATCCTTAGGTTCTGGAAGCTAATTACTCTGCCAGTAATCGGCTCATTTCCTTCGGCTACTTCTGTCCGGACTTCGGTTGTCAAGTCGAAGTTGCACCATTTGCCACATGGCACCCAAGGGTTAGCAGACGGGTCAAAAGCCATAACAATTCTTCTCGTTTCAACGCCTATATAAAGCCATCTATTTATCAATTCATCTGATTTGTTTGGCTCAGTGCCTATTGTCTCAGCGTCTGATAAAATTCTGTTTGTTTCAGTATTTTCTACAAACCTTATGCGTGGCTGGTAAACATCGAGCACAAATGGACTTGCGTCCGCTGGTGCGCCCTGCACGTTAATTGTGTATTTTGCATCGCTTACTGCATCGAAGTTGCCGGTAAAATAGAGCACCAGCGGACTACCATCGGACGGAATGCTGAAATTTGCCTGGCTTGGGTTTTCAACTATATCATCGCAATCTGGGTCTCTGCAAACTATCAAGTTGGAAAGAGCTACGCCTACATCCCTAAAGCTGGTTTGGGCTAAGGTGAACCCTTGGCCAGCACCGTCAGCGTTATATGCGAAGCGTTGGTTTGGAATAAGCCATTCGCCAGTGGCAAACCCAACCGGAACGGGCCTGCCAGCAACTGTGCTTACATGAGGCCCAGGAATATTAACCCGAACAGTGTTGGGAGTAATATCTTGGACAATATCACCCCAAACGGTTCTGACTGTTACAGCTTTTCTTATTTCAGCAACTCTCTGGGCTGGAGGCTTGGGGTTAATATTTGAGCTTTCGCTAATTCTAACATTAACATACCATGTTCCCGAAAGACCATTCACTTGGTTATTGTTATACCAAAATTCGCCGCCATCGCGCGTAAAGAAAATGCCGCCATAGCAGGTAACTAAGTCGCCGTTCAGCGTGCAGTTTTCGTTGGTTAAATGATCTAATGCAATTTGCCCCGATGTACCGGAGCGATTTATTATGAAGTACTCCAAATTGCGCCCCAATTGAGAGCCGCACATATCAACGCCGGTTCCAGTCATAACAGCTTCGCAGCTGCCGCCGCCAGACACTCTAAGGCAAACATCGCCTCGCACCGTCTCATCTTCAACGACTAAACGGTTCTGCTGATCGAAATACATATTGGTTGCTATGCGCACATTGCTACCGGTAGCTCTGCGATCGCAGAAGAAAATGTTTATTGGGTATTTTTGGCCGGGAACAAGAGCTTCCGGAACTGTTATGGTATCTAGCTTAACATAGCCAGGCGCAGGCATGTGGTTGCCGCCCAAGTCTATAACCAGCTGGTTGTTAATGAAAACCCAAATATCATCGTCCCCTCTAAAAAAGAATTCTTGCCCAGGCTCGTAAATAAACTCAGCTGGCGCGCTTTCAAAGCACATCAGCCCGGTTACATCTGAAACTCCGCCATAGTTGGCATTGTACGGCACTGGCTCGCCGCCGGTAGTCATTTCGCCTTCATTAAACCTTCTGGTGCAGGCACTTTGCATTACAGCGTTAATTGCAGCGGCAGTAGTTAAGCCATCGAGATTTCCTGTGCCCGTGCCAAACCAGCCTCTGTCGAAGCACCACTGGTACTGGCTCGGCACAGTAACATTGGCATCTCCAGCGTATAACGGGGTACCGCAGCCAGGGCAGTTGGCATAGGCGGCAGCTAAATCAACGCCGTATTCAATGCCGGTTCTCACCGTTAAATTCGGCGGATAGAAACCGCCTAAAGATCTTCCCATTCCAACGCATGCTCCATTGCCGTCAAAGTCCACCTCATTGTTGCCGCATAAGTAAGAGGCATCGAATTCCCATAAACCGCTTGGCCTTTTTTGGAATTGCATGTTATAGCAACGCTTAACGTTTTTGCCAGGAGTATCCTTAAAAGCATCGATAAAGTTCGTTGCAGTCCAATCGGATTGTGCTCTGCATCCGGAGTTCGGCGGATTCCCCCATCGCATTTTTCCGTCAGTAAGCGTTTGGGCGGCAAAGCCTCTGCAAAGACCTTCTGCGTTACCGCCTGCGCCGTGCCTGGAAAAAGAAGAGTTTGCTTGGGTGCTTGTATGGTAAATTATTGCAGCGAAATTGTAGGTGCAGCGAGTAGGATCTTCTATATTAGGGTCTGTAGTATGCCAGCAAGTACCCTCACCGCACTGTTCTGGCACAAAAAATAAATCACGAGGATCGCTAAAAGTCTCATATTGCACATTCATTCTAATAGGTTCAGGAATTCCATCTTCCCAATCCATAGGATCTTCTGCCAAACCAAGAACGCCGAGCATTTCGCCATCTCTAGGCTGTGGATTACTGGTGCTAGTTGGGTTTCTGGGAGAAAGAACAATAAGGGCTTCTCCAGTTGGAATTGGATGATTATCGGTAAAGACCATTCTATACCAGCCGCACCTGTCTAGATCCATATCCATTTTCCGTGGCGCAGAGCCATGAACCCACAAATACGGGGAGCCAATTATCCACCGTTCATCGTTTGGAGGCAGAAAGTAGAAGTATTTGGCATTGGGCGGCTGCGTGCCAATAAACGGTATGCTTGGGTTTTCAGGGTTCGGGCCAATGTAAAGAACATTGCCAGTACCAAACGCAGAGCAAGGAATATTAGGAGCTTGAGCTGGAGCTGTTCCGCTAACTATTGAATTGTTATTTATTGAAACCATTCCACTGGCTACGTAGTATTCTCCTACGCTTGCTAATATAAAACTAGCGTTTGCTCCATCGTTCTGCATGGTTGGAAACGTGAACGTGCCATTGGTTACGGTAGCACTCTGCCAGTTGCCTCCCAAGAGGATATGGACGGTATTACCTCCCCAGCCAGGGGGAAAAGTAAAATGCACGGTTTTTCCACCGCACTGCGCCATTGCATTGCCAGCAAAAAGCAGCAATGCTGCGGAAAGGGTTAAAGCGAGTTTTTTGAAGGGGTTCATACAGCCTCCGGTTGAGGTTTAATGTGGTTGATGATTTCTTTTGCTCTGGCAAAACCTATTTTGACAACATCAGAATCTAAAATGCCATCGTAGTAGCCACTCAAATGCAAAATATCATAAGCGGAATTTAACGCATCTCTAACTTTCTGGTGGTCACGGAGACCTTGCCTGTAGTAGTCAATGCTTTTTCTTATTTTCGGCAAATTAACCTTTTTTATCTCAAAAAAACTCTCTAAAGCAACCAAAACTCCGTTATATGCTGTGCCGCAAGCCGTGCGGACGTACTTACGATCTGTGTAATATCTACCATTTTGCCCAGCTTTAAGCAAATCTTCTTTTGCATTAGCCATATAACGCATTGCTTCTGCGTAGCCATTTTTTTGAATATAATTCCTGTTTTTTCTTACCATAAAGGTCTCCAATATATAAATATAGTATTTTTTTAGCAAAAAAAATAATTTTTTGTGACTTTTTCCCGTTTTGGGCAAAAAATGTCGGTTTTGTGTGATATTTAAGGGTGTTTTTTCACCCAAATATCCTTGCCGCCCTCTTTAGCGACTGGCACAGGCGGTCTATTTCCCAGGGAACGGTATAAACGGCAAAGCTTGCCCTCAAGGTAGCCTGAACGCCGAGCCTTTGCATAGCGGGTTGGGCGCAGTGGTGCCCGGCACGCATAGCAATGCCGTTTTCGTCGAGAATCATGGCAATGTCGTGGGGGTGAATGTCTGAACCCCGATTTTCCGATTTCACAATGAAAGATATTATTGCGCCGCGGTTTTTTGGGTTGCCGATTATTTGCGTTGCGGGCAACGCCCTTACAGAATGCAACGCATAATCTGTGATTTGATGTTCATGTTTTATTATGTTTTCCATGCCAACGCCGTTTAGCCAGTCTATGGCGGCGGAGAGACCCAGGACTTCGGCTATGGGCGGAGTGCCGGCCTCGAAGCGGGCGGGCGTGGAGGCAAAGGTGGTTTTTTCGAAAGAGACTTCGTCTATCATTTCGCCGCCGCCCTGCCAGGGCGGCATTCTCTGGAGAAGCTCTTTTTTGCCGTATAAAACACCTATACCTGTGGGTCCATAAATCTTATGGCCGCTGAAAACCAAAAAATCGCAATCCATGCTTTTAACGGAAATTTTTGAATGAGGTGCGCCTTGTGCAGCGTCTATTAGGATTTTTGCTTTTGGGGCAAGCTTGCGGATTATGGGGATAATTTCGCTTAATGGATTTACTGTTCCTATGCTGTTTGCAGTGTGGGTAAGCGAAACGACTTTTGTTTTTTCGCTGAGCAAATTCGGAAGCTCCGAAATTTGCAAATCGCCGTTGTCATCGCAGGGAAACACCTTGATTTTCGCTTTTTTCTCTTTGCCAACCAACTGCCAAGGGACAATATTCGCATGGTGCTCCAAAACGGAGAGCAGAATTTCATCGCCTTCTTCAAAATTTGAAAGGCCATAGCTCCAAGCAACCAAATTTATGCCCTCTGTTGCCCCCTTTGTAAACACAATGCTATTTTCGCTCTCCGCATCTATAAAGCTCGCAATTTTTGCGCGCGCATCCTCAAATTTCTGCGTTGTTTTTGCAGACAAAGAATAAGCTCCTCTCTTCACTGAACTATAATGGTTTTTGTAAAAATCATTCATTGCTTCAATTACGGCAATCGGTTTTTGCGTGGTAGCGGCAGAATCCAAAAACACGAGAGGCTGCCCATTTACCTGCTGCGATAAAACGGGAAATTCCTTGCGAATTTCGGTGGGGTTGAACATGGGGCTAAGGTAGAAAATATTTTTCTATCTTAGCCTATTATGTCTATTTTAGAAACACTGCCAAAGCCACAAGCAAAAGATTGCTTGCTGGATTACGCTGCTATTTTGCAGCTTCTGCCGCACCGTTACCCCTTTTTGCTCATAGACAAAGTTTTGAGCTTTGAGGCAGAAGCGGAAAAGGCGAAAATCGTATGCCAAAAAAACGTGTCTTTCAATGAGCCTTATTTTGCCGGGCATTTCCCAAGCGACCCTGTTATGCCAGGTGTCTTGCAGGTGGAAGCCATGGCGCAAGCGGGCTGCATTATGGCATATTTAAAGTTCGAAGAAGAATCAAAAGGCAAGAGGCCCGCCTTTATGGGCATAGACACTTGCCGTTTTCGCCGCGCGGTTCGCCCTGGCGATGTTTTGAGGATTGAAGCAGAGCTGGAAGAATTTCGCCGCAGCATAATTACCTTCGACGCAAAAATTTTCGTTGGGGAAAATCGCGTTGCAGAAGCAAAATTAAAAGCAACAATGGTTTAATATGCGCATACTGGTTACCGGCGGAGCTGGTTTTTTGGGGTCGCACCTGTGCGACAGGCTGATTGAGCAAGGGCACGATGTCATTTGCCTCGACAACTATTTTACGGGCAGTAAAAAAAACGTAGAGCACTTGGTTAGCAACCCTCGCTTTGAACTTGTTCGCCACGATGTCACTCAGCCCATTTTATTTGAGGTCGATAGAATCTACAACCTCGCCTGCCCCGCCTCGCCAGTGCATTATCAATACAACCCTGTGAAAACAATCAAAACGAGCATACTGGGCGCAGTGAATATGCTTGGGCTTGCCAAAAGAGTTAAGGCAAGAATTTTGCAAGCAAGCACGAGCGAAGTTTATGGCGACCCAACCGTGCACCCGCAGCCAGAAGATTATTGGGGAAACGTAAACCCCATAGGTATCCGCAGTTGTTACGACGAAGGCAAGCGAGTAGCCGAAACCCTCTTTATGGATTACCACCGCCAAAACAATGTCGATATCCGCATTGTGCGAATTTTCAACACCTACGGTCCGCGAATGCACCCGAACGATGGCAGAGTGGTATCTAACTTTATAGTGCAGGCTTTGCAAGGCAAAGACATAACGGTTTATGGCGATGGCTCGCAAACACGCTCGTTCTGCTACGCCAGCGATTTGGTAGAAGCTATTATGCGCACAATGGAGCAACCGGAAATCGGTCCCATAAACATAGGCAATCCCGGCGAATTCACAATTCTGGAGTTGGCAGAAAAGGTTCTTAAATTAACCAACAGCAAGAGCAAAATAATAACCCATCCGTTACCCAGCGACGATCCAAAGCAACGTCGCCCCGACATAAGCAAAGCGAAAAAATTCCTGAATTGGGAGCCAACGGTGAATTTAGAGGAAGGGCTGAGGGAAACAATTGAGTATTTTCGGTTAAGTGCATTGTGCGACAGTGGAAACGATGGATAATGCGAAGATTTTGTATATTGCTATTATGAAATTAGCTTACACGTACTGGCAAAACAACGGGTTCTATGTAGGGTATTTAAATGAATATCCTGTTAATCCTTTAATTTCTCTGGGTCAAATTCCCCGCCGCTCTGCGGCGTAGGCCATATATATTTGTTGCGCAAAATTGGCAAATTATCGTTGCTGGGCAAGGACGTGACCTTGTCTTCATTCTATGCATGTTGATACCCATTTTTTGAGCTCTTCTTTCCAAGTGTTAAACTCGTGGTTTCTAATTCTTGCCTCTAGATTGCTTTCTGCCGCGCGAGCGGTTTTGCTTGTAACTGAAACAGACGGATTTAGAGTTAATTGAAAAAATATTTCGCCAGAACATGATTCGCCTTTTAGTATTGGCCTGAACACGCATAGGTGGTTGCCAAGTGCTGCTTTATATTCGCATTGTATTTCTGGATCTAGCAGGGAAATTTGCAGGCCGCTTTCGCATTTGCCGGTATTTAGCATAAAATCGCCCGAGAGTTTTGAAAATAAAATTTTCGAGCCATAATCATTTGCAGATTTCCAAAAAATTTCCTGATTGGAACAAAAGTTCTGATAATCAGTTTGTACAAATTCATACATGCTTCGAACATTTTCGGATTCATGCCCCGCACTGCCAAGGCTTTGCAAAATTCTTCCTTTCTCTACGTGCTCGTTATAGAGCGCGCTGGTTCTTTCCCAGATTGCCTTTTTCTGCCGAGGATTTCTTTCAACAGGGGCTGCCCTGCTGAACATTGTAAGAGAATCAGTGATTTGCTTTTGCCTCGCAAGGTAAGGCTTAGCGGCATTTTCGCGGCTCATGCACACTACAATGCCAACTTCGCCGCTCATAGCAACCGAGCGTTTAATCTCGGCATCTTGCGCATTGAGAAGCGTTGCAGTTTGCTCGGTTTGCATGCGATTGTCGTGCCTCAGCTGCTCTTGGCCACCCACAACTCGCTGCTCTGTTCTAGATTCCGACCGAACGGAAACAGAGCTTTGGATTTGACTCGCTACCATTGAGCGAGCCAGACCCAGAGCCTCACCCTCAGTCCTCGCAACACCAAGCCCCCGAAATTCTCCGGGAGCGCACTGAACGCCACGCAGGCTTTCCATGATGGTTGCAGAGAAAATAGTGCTAGCGCACAGCGCTAAAACTGTGGACAGAACATATTTCATTCTGGGTTTTACCTTTCAAGAAAATTTTCGGTGCTCTCAACTTCCTTGTTTATCGCTTCCATTATCTGGGCGGTTTTAGCAAGGGCTGCAAGCTCTTGGTTCGCGCTTATGCGAGCCTTTAACTTGTTCAAGAAATCCTTTTTGTTGGTTGTAACCATTACATAAACGTGGTACTTCTTTTCTTCTTTGTTGTAGAGCACCTTAACTTCTCTGACAGCTACATCTACAAGGTCGTTTTTGCTCTCTTCGCCAATGCGTTCAACTGCGCCGGACACATCGTCTTTTTCGCTTGTGTTGCTGGTGCTAACACCTGCGACTCTTTTTACCATCGTTGCGATAGACGTGGACATATTTGCCCTCGCTTTTGTTTCTGCAAAGGTGGTGGCGGTGTATTCATTGGAAGACACTTCGTCTCCAATACCGCAGTAATAGTCCTTGTATTCCTTGAGGCACTTCTGGCGAAGCTCCAAGGCGGGGCTAGTTACTTCTTCGAAGCCGGTTGGAGCTCGTTTTTTTGATCCTCCGCATCCAATGATAATGGTTGCAGAAATGACCGCCATAGACATGATTATTGTCCTTTTCATAGTTTTACCTCTTGTTTTGGGTTAAATATAGAAATATTTTGAATTAAAGTCAAGCGCCACACTCCACATCATCTTTGTTCGCCTCGCACCATTTTTTCACTTCCCGATCTAGAATTGGAGACTTTACGCCGCTCTTTGAATGGCGAACCATTGCCGAGCCACAGGCTGGGTATTCGTATATTGGAAAATCTCTATATCTGCACCAAGTGATAAATTCGCTTGGGGTGAGCAATTGTTTCAGCCTTTCTGCTGGAAGATTGTACCATGGCCTACCCAAATAATAATCAAATCCGCATACTATACCGCTTGATGGCCTGCCTCTCAAAACTTCGCACCAAAGAATAGCATCCCAAATCTCCAGGCATTGCCTGCGGATTTTATAATTCTCGGCGCTTTGACCAAACTCCAACGTTCTGCAATAAGCATCTTGTGCTTCGTGATAGCCGTAAAGTTTCATTTCTCCCAAAGGCCTAATGTATATATTAAAAGTATCAACCAGCATTCCTGCGAATATTCCTGCGCCGCCTTGAATATTGTAAACTGCTTTTACACGGCTGTCGTTGTGACCGTTTAGATATGTATCTCTGTATTTAACATAGTCGTTGGTAGTAGCATAAAAAAGCAATTTGAAATACCCGTCTGCAGGCGTAAGAAAGCCGAGAACAGGAAT
>JAITFT010000051.1 GCA_031281155.1 Candidatus Fibrimonadaceae bacterium | reverse complement strand
TACATCGGGCTTTGCTCCTAGCATCTCTACGCCGTAATAATCCAAGACACCTGTGTCTGCCAGCTCCATTGCGAGGTTCAGGGCAGTTTGCCCTCCAAGATTTTTCGTATATCGTTGCGTTTTGGCATGTTGAGGGGTAATATAGAAAATTTTTTGGGGTGCCTAATCTTTAACACACCGCACAGAGAGGAAGTCCGTTTGGAAAAAAATTGTATATTTGAGTTATGAGGAAAAATAATCTAACAGCGGACCTACTCCCTACTCCCATTCTGTAATTTTAGTTCCGAGGCTGAACCATGAACATAACATTATCTTTTTTCCTAGCAAGCTTTTTCCTCTATTTCATTGCAAATGCGCAAGAAGCCGTACCTTTGCCAGCAAGCGAAGTCAGGGCAGGCGAGATAATAAACAGCGAAATGCTGGAAATTAAAAGCAGCGAATGGGAAGGGAAAAATTTATCTCTAGCAGATTTGCTTGCAACATATCCGGGTATTCAAACAAGGCAAAGAGGCGGAATGGGGAGCTTTCAAACCATATCTATAAGAGGCATGCAGGGGAACCAAATTGCCATTGCAGTAGATGGCGTAATTTTACAAAGCCTTGGAGCCACAGACTTAGGCGGCATAGACTTAAACCAATATGAAAGAATTGAAGTTTACAAAGGTTTTATTCCGGCAAAATTTGCCGCCAACGGAATGGGCGGCGTCATCAACCTTGTTTCAAAAGACGCCGCAGCAAAAAGCGGCAAATTCTACGCATCTTACGGAAGCTATAACAGCAGGGTTCTCTCAATGCAAGCGAGCTCGCCGCTCACAGACTCCGTGTTTTGGGTTAGCAGCATAAATTACCGAGCCTCAGATAACGATTACCCCTATCTAAACCGCAACGGCACAGAATACAATACCGATGATGATTTTTGGACAAGGCGAAAAAATGCGCAGTACTTGCAAATTTCCGGCAACCACTCTTTTAGGTTTGTCCATAAAAAAAATACCGTGCTTAGGATAGAGCATAATTCAGCAGCAGGCGGTATTCCGGGCAGAGAAGACCAGGAAACAAAAACGGCAAATTCTGCAAGCGATGCACTTTTGGCAAGCTATGAAATTGAGCCTTTTCCTTTTTTTAAAAGCATTTCTCTCGGTTTCCAAGCTTTTACCGGCCTCGAAAAAAACATGAGCGCATGGTATTACCCTTTGGATAAAATCGGATATTCCATAGATGAATATACTCAAAGCGGCATTTTGCTTAAAAGCGGCGGCGGCCAAGGCTCTTTCTATTTTGAAAAGGAAAAAATAAAAACAGAACTTTATGCTCACTACAACTATCAATACTTGGAATCGAGAAATAAATCTGTAATGCTAAGTGATTACGAGCTTTCAAATTCCATTTTGCAATTTTCATTTGCCGGAGAACTTATTCCTGCTGATTTTTTCAATATAAAAACAAATGCGGCAATTAGGTTGAATAAAGAAAAGCAGGAAAAAGGCAAGGTTTCCGGAATTTTTATGGGTAGCGACTATGAGGAAAATTCCAGAAATTTAAAATCTGGCAGAATATCCATGAACTTCGGAAAAGAAAATTCGCTTTGGAGCAGCGGCATTGCTGCGGGGCATTATTTTAGAGCACCGTCTTTGGTTGAGCTTTTCAGCACATCTTTTGGGGTTTTGTCGAACCCGAATTTGAAGGCAGAGCAGGGAGAGCAGGCAGAATTGAGCATTGGCTATCGGCATAAAAAAACACGCATTGCAGCAACTGCATTTGCGAACCGCATTAGAGACCGCATAGTTTATCACACCAGCGGGCAGCTATCAAAGCCTATAAATGCGGAAAAAGGCGAGGTTTATGGAATTGAAACCGAGCTTTACAGCGAAGTTTCCAAATGGCTAAAAATAAGCTCAAATGCAACATTTCAAAATCCCGGAACTTTGCCAAACGAACCGAATGAGCAATATTACAGCTCCATGATTTTCACGCTT
Source organism: Candidatus Fibrimonadaceae bacterium (assembly GCA_031281155.1). Classification (GTDB taxonomy): domain Bacteria; phylum Fibrobacterota; class Fibrobacteria; order Fibrobacterales; family Fibrobacteraceae; genus Fibrimonas. The sequence continues at coordinate 21,330 of JAITFT010000051.1, read as the reverse complement.
CCTTATTCCTTTGAACTAAGGCTCGAAGGCGAGGCACATTCAGGCCTTTACAGAGATAAAGCACAGCGGAAAAAAATCCCGGAAAACTCATTTTACCATGCGGGACTCAGCTATAAACCAACTGCCGCAAACACAATTTCTTTTTATGCAAGAAACATAAACGGCGCAGAATACCAAAATATTTACGATGCTCACCCCACCCCAGGCAGGGTGTTTAACTTGAGTTATTGGCATTATTTTTGAGCGATTTTAATTCCTGTTCCTCATCAATGCTTCCCCTATCAACACCGCATTTGCGCTTTGTAATCTCAATATGTCTTTGCAAGTTTCTATGCCGCTCTCTGCTACGAACAATATGTTATCGGGAACGAGTTTGCGCAGCCTTATGCTGGTTTCAATGTTTACCTCAAAAGTTTGCAGGTTACGGTTATTTACGCCAATTATTCTTGCATTGGCAGCAAGGGCAGATTCTACTTCTGTTTCATTATGCGTTTCTACCAAGGCCGATAAACCCAGGCTCTCTGCAATTTCCATATATTCGCAGAGGATTTTTGTTTCGAGCAAGGCACATATAAACAGCACTGCCGATGCGCCTATATATTTTGCCTCGTAGATTTGGTAGGGGTCTATGATAAAATCTTTGCGCAAAAGCGGCAGGTTCACCGTTTGTGATATTTCGGTTAAATGCGAGTCGCTACCCAAAAAGAAATGAGGCTCGGTTAATACGGATATTGCGCTTGCGCCCATTGCTTCGTATTCTTTGGCAATTTCGAGATAGGGAAAATCTTCGGAAATGATTCCTTTTGAGGGAGAGGCCTTTTTAATTTCGCATATAAAGGATAAACCAGGTTTGGAAATCGCTTTTTCAAATGCGAAAGTTTTATCGCCGGCCATGGAATTAACTCGTGTTTTTAGCTCGGCAAGAGGCATTGTTTCTTTTAAACTTTCCACTCGCTCGCGGGTTTTTTCGGCTATTTTATTTAATATCATATTTCAGTGCTCACTGTTTGCGAATGTTTTATAAATTTTTCAAGCTGCTCAAAAGCCTTGCCGCTATCTATTGTTTCTGTGGCTAATTTTACGGCCTCTTGCAGGCTTATTTGAGGCCTTGCTACGTGTATAGCGGCGGCGGAGTTGAGAACAACAGCGGTTTTCTTTGCACCAGCTTTGCCGCTTAATACCTCTCTTATTATAAAGGCATTCTCTTGCGGAGAACCGCCCGTGAGCTCGTTTCTATCGCTGCGCTCAAAACCGAATTGCTCAGGGCTTAGCTCAAAAAAGTTAAGCTTGCCGTTTCTTACCTCGCAGACAGTTGTGGGCGCGCTAACGGAAATTTCATCTAGGCCATCTTGGCCGAATACGACTAAAGCGTTTTTTACGCCCAAATTAGCGAGAACCTGCGCCATTGGTTTCACCATGGCTTCTTCGTAAACGCCGAGCAGCTCCATGTTTGCGCCAGCGGGGTTTACAAGGGGGCCTAGAATGTTGAAAATGGTGCGAATGCCAAGTTCTCTGCGCACGGGAGCTACGTACTTCATGGCTATGTGGTAATTCTGCGCAAAGAGAAAGCAAATATTTATGTTTTTTAATAAACTTAAACTATGCGCTGGCTTTATGGTAATGTCCACGCCCAGTGCTTCCAGAACGTCGGCGGAGCCGCACTTGCTGGAAGCAGCGCGGTTCCCGTGCTTTGCAACGGGAATGCCCGCCGCCGAAGCGACAATCGCCGAAGTTGTTGATATGTTGAAGCTATTGGAATTATCACCGCCGGTACCAACTATTTCTAGCACGTCCATATCGTGCAAAAGCCTTATGCAATGCTTGCGCATTCCTGCCGCCGAGCCGGTTATTTCGTCTATGGTTTCGCCTTTTACAGACATTGCAGTGAGATATGCAGCCATTTGTATATCAGATGCTTCGCCTCGCATTATTTCATCCATCACGGACTCAGCAATTTCATAGCTTAGGTCTTTGCGATTAACTGCGTTTTTGATTGCTTCTCTTATCATAATTAAAATACATATATCGCCGAGATTCTGCTCAAGAAACGACCGGTTTGGGTGAAAGGATTGCGGAAGAAAATATCTTCGGCTACGCTGGCATCTATTTTCAGTTTGTTGTCTATATTTAAGCCCACGCCAAAACCTAGGTGATCGTCTAAAGTGCCGTCGTTATAGGGGTTGGTTGTCCAGTAACTGTATCTGCCTTTTTTATCTCCGGCAGAGGGGCAAACAGCGGATACTCCGCCTTCGCTTGCTGAACGATCGGTGTTGTTGTGGCAAGTTTTGTAAATAACGCTCTTTTGCGCACCAGCACGAACAAGAAGCCAGTTTTTCCAAATATTGCGCTCTATGCCAAAACTCAAAATTCCGCCAAACTGCTTGCTTGCATCTTCGACTATTTCTTCTTTTGGATTTGGCTCTCTGTAAATGAGAAAATTATCTGGCCTGCCTTTATCATCTTCCCCATGAAATTTTTCCCAAGTACCAACATTTTCCCTAACATGAACAGCATCTAAACCAAACCAAAATTGACCGCGATGAATAATCACGTTAAAGCCAGTGTTTAAATTGAGGCTAAGCTCATTCCAGCCAGGAACTTCTATGTCTGCAACTTTATAACCGGTTATAAAGTGCCCGTGCCAAGCATCCATTTCGAGGAACAAGCGGCCTTGCGAATAGAAAGAGAATAGATCTGAATCGAGGAAGCTTTTGCGAACAGGGCCGTATTGAATACGCGCTATGCCAAAGGAAAGCTCTACGGAAGAGCGGTTTGTAATTAAAAAATTTGCACCGTAATCCATTGTTAAAACGGAGGTGTGCGCATCGTCTGCAAGCACATCGTCATCTTGCTTGCCGTTTTGGAGACCTACATAAACGTGAGCGCCAACGGCGGAGCCATCTACCATGGTGCCAGCTAGAAATGCATCGAAATTGGTGATGGTTTGCGGAATTGAAATGGTATCGCCCATCACAACAACTTTGCGAGGAATAAAGCGAGCAAACTCGGGACGGTCGCGCTGGAAAAAACCGCCTATGGTTATTTGCGGATCGCGCAAACCTTCATTAGATAGTTCGTTGCGGAATAATGCACCAAACCAGGGATTAAAAGGATCTCTTCTAAAGCCAACATCTGCTGTTCCTAAAGAATTTTGAGAATAAAACCCTAACTCGCCCATAAAGGTATTTGAATAGAGTGTAGCATTTGCGGGATTGCTGAATATTGAAACGTCATCAAGAAAAAACGCTGAACGCTTGCCCATGGATTCAACACGAGCCTGGGTGGCGAAAAGCGATGTTGCGAAGAGAAGGAGGCACAGTAGGGGCAAGGCGAGCCTTGCCCTTGCAATGGCGGTATGCATGGGCGTTGCGATGATGGTTAGCAGCTTCATTGTACATCTCCTACGTTTGCATTTTCTTCTGTTGGTTCTTCTGTTTCTATTGTTTCTAGGGCTTCGGTTTCTTCTATTATTGGTTCTTCTATGCCTTCTACTATTAGTTGTACGCGGCGGTTTCTTAGCCTGGAGGCTTCATCTTCGTTTGGAATTAAGGGTTCGAGGCCTGCTTGGCTTTCGGTTCTTAAACGCTCTGCACTAATGCCTTTGCTGGTTACTAGATAGCTCATTGCGCTCTGCGCTCTTTGGAGCCCCAGTTTTATGTTTGCTTCGTGGGTTCCCCTGTCGCAGGTGTGGCCTACTATGCGAACTGTTAATTCCGGGTAATCGTGTATTAGCTCGGCTATAAAATCCAGCTTTTCTCTTGCGCGATCATCAATGAGAACTCGCGTAACGCTGTATCCGTCTAGATTATTTTCAAACGAAGAAAGCTTTTGACGCAAAGCCGCAAAACGCTCCGCTTTTTCCGTTGCCTGGTACCATGCCTGAACTACGGAGTCTTGCTGACGCTTTTCAAGATAAGCTAAAATTTCTTCTTCCGGCACTAAAGCCAGGCTGTCTTGCCGCAATCTTGCAATATTGGCATCGCGATCGTTGATTACGGAATCGCGTTTTTCAACAATTCCAATCCACCTTAGAGAATCCGGCACTGGGTTAAGCGTGCCAACTCCGAAAGCCAACCTGAACGTAAAGCCAAAGCTAATGGGAATTGCCTTGCCTGCTGTGCGGCTATTAAATGTGAGTTTAGCTTGCGGAATATCGCTGTCTGCCGGGTAGCCTTCAAATGGCTCCCAGTTAAAAGGCTTGTCTATGTTGTTTTTTATGGATACATCGTTCAAAGCCCAATCCAGCCAAAAGCCGGTGTAAACTGCAAGTTTATCGTACAGCCTCCATTTCATGCCAAGCTCTGCCGCAGCAAAGAGCGCGGGAGAAAGCCCTAATTTTGAGCTAGATGTAAAAGCTCCAAAATCTCCAAAACCAAGATGCTCGTGCCCTGTGTACAATTCTTTTTCCCTGCACTGCTCAAAATTTGCAGGCGGGCTATTGTAAGGATCGCGCGAGGGATAATAACCGCAAAGCTTGGCGCTACTTACCGAGCCCTGAAAATCGCCGGCGAAAGGTATGCCGAGCTTTGCGCCCAAAGCGGCATAGAAGGCCTTATTGCCTTTTTCGTTAGCCTGGAATTGAAACATCAGAGGAATCATAAACATCATAGACCATTGATTTTCTTTGTAGTCTTCGAAATCGTAGTACAGTCTTATGTCGTAGTCGTGCCTGTTATCGCCGTAGTCATCGCTGTCATCGCTTGCCATAACAAAAGGATCAAGAAAGTCGCGCGTTGCCGTGCCTCTGTTATTGAAGAGCTGCAAACCGCCGCCAAGCATAAAGCTCCAGTTTGGCATAAAGAAGTAGCTAAAGGTGAAAGCCGATCCAAAGCCCGGGCTTAAAAGCGTTCCGCCAGCTTCGGGGTAATCTATTTTGGAAGCACCCAAAAAAATGTGCAAAGAAATTTCTCTGGTTCCCTGCTCTACCGGCAAATTTATATGCGATACGTCTTTATTCGGCATTCTGGGATCATCGATGGGGAGGGCGAAGAGCGATGTTGCGAGGAGGAGTATGCACAGTAGGGGCAAGGCGCGCCTTGCCCCTACTAGGGAGTAGGGAGTAGGGAGTAGGGAGTGGTTCACTTAGCCTCCAGTTTTATTATGTATATCCCTTTTGTGTTGGGAAGGGTTATTTTGGTTTGGGCTTGAGTGATGTTTGCTGTGCTTACTAGTTCGCCTTTGCTTGTGTAAATATTGATTTTACCGCCTTGCGGCGTGTTTAGGGTTAAGCTGGTGCCGCCTAGCGCAAGCCTTGCTCCGTAAAATGGTTGAGCTTTGGGCAACGGTGTTTTGGCGAATACCATGCCTTCTGGCGGAAAGTCGAGGTCTTCTCTACAGCTGATAAAACGTTCGCCGTTGTTGGCTACAAGAATTAAAAAATATTCGCTGCGATCTTCGTTTTCTTCTAGAGCGAGGTGCCTGCCTCTGCCCATTAAAACATCGCCTTTGTACCATTCGGTTTCGTTTAGGTTGAAAGCGTATCTGTTGAAAAAGTTTCTGAAATCGGAATCCCATTTTTCAGGATCGCCAAAATCAACAGACAAAGTTTTATCGCGGATTACGGATATCAGGCTGTTGAATGGAAGCAAGCGCACGTGCCCGCGAGTGTATGTTGTGCGATAGTCATCGCCGTAGGCTTGCGCTTGTATATCGTAATTAATTTCGTTCCACCCGTATTGCAGGTTATTGACCGTGAATGTCCATTGGTTTGTCCAGCCGGGCGGCAAGTCTGTGTCTATGCTTGTGTCGCCGTTATGCCAAATTGTAGCTACAGAATCTTTTGCAATAACCGTTAGCCTAAGGTTGCTGCTTCCGCATGAGGAGACTATATGGGCGGCATCGAGGCGACTGTCTTCGCTACGTTTATGAATTATGAGCTCTGCTGAATCGAGCTTGCCTATGTAGTTGATAGCTTCTGCTTCGGGAGGCTGGAACACTGTGACATATTTTATGGTGATGAAACTTTCGTTATTGGGATTGATTTCTTTATTGTGCGGATTTGCCGGAGCTTCGCTCCCATGCACCCACGACCAGCCGGCAGACAAGCTTACAGCTGCAAGGTTCGGGTATTTTTCCAAATCGTAAATGAATTCCCTTGGGTTCGGAACAGGCTCAGTCTCATTTGGCCACACGGCCTTTTCAATATTTACGCTTACTTGATTTTCAGCAACCATTGGCAAAATATAGTTATTCTTAACCTGCTCCTCAACATTTCCCCAGCTGAATTCAATATTTACTACCGGTTTTTCGAGCCCGGCATTGGCATTTTCCGCTCTGCCGGTGGCTACAAGCCTGACTTTGCCTGCATCTTCGGGCAGCACCACGCCGCCTGCTTCTACAGTGAGGGAGAGATCATCGGCTTTCCCGTTGTAAACTTTTGATTCGGCGCTCACGAATGCGGTTAGCTGTTTTTTGCTTATTTTAACGGGAACAGGAACATTGCTCAGTGTTTGCCAGTTGGGATTTGGGTGCATAAACGATGCGTGTACCACTATCTCGCCTACATTGCCCACTCTTGTTTCGGTTGGGTTTGAGTTTATTTCCCACGACCATTTTCCCTCTCTTGTGTCGTAAACTTCTTCAAATATTTCGCTTAATAGAACAGGCATTGCGCTTGAAAGCTGACTTTCCAATTCGCTCAGGTATTGCCCATACTCTGCCCGAACAATGTCAGAGCTGAATTGCTTTGGCTTGCCCGGAAAAATATCGGCTGCTAATCTTGGCAGAACAAGTTCGTAGTTATGCGCATCATTGCCGGTTAAAGCAAAATCTTTTGTTCCTCCATCTATGGAAACTTCCCTATCTATGCCAGCTCCCGGATTGATAAACGCAAAAGATGGCATTGCTTTCTGTTCCACATCTACATTATCGCTCTCTATAATATTTGAAAGAGTTAAGCTGCTTATGGTTGCTTCTGCCTCTCTTTCGCCATCGTAGTATTTGTTTTCTATTTCAATTCCGCCAAGCGTGGTTTTTCTTGCTGCTATTGTTCCTAGCGTGTTGGTTTCTCCGGCGGTGTATCTTAAATCGTTTATTGCCCATTGAATGGTAAGCGGTTTGTTGGTACCAACATTATAATCGTTAAATTCTGCAAATTCAAATACAATAGAGCCTTCATCAAAGACATCTCCCGAAACCAACCCAAGGCTTAACTCGCTAGACGGTTTTACGTTGCCTGTAAGTTCTGTATTTTTATCGTAGGTTTTTGTGCCGTTTTTCAAATCTCCGGCTTCTGATAAATCTGCTCCTATGGTGATAAATCTTTTATGTATTGCATCGAATTTTACGGGAAGGGCTAAATCTGAATAATAGTTGCCGCTTCTGCTGGCATCGAAGTAGGCGTAAATAGATTCTTCCGGAATGTCTCCGTCTTCTTCGCAACGCATGCCTACGGTAACCCATCCTTTTTGAGGAACTTTGCCTTTGCAAACTTCTGGAATATCTTCAGTGCAAATTCTCCAAGAGCCTGAAACCAGCAAGCCGTTTCCATCGACTACGCTTTCGCTTTCGGGCGCTTTTTCCCAAGAGAGAAATCTGCTTAGAATATCTCCGTAAGTAGCTTCGGCGGTGACTGTATAATTCAAGCCTTCGAGTGAGGCAGGGGTTATAGCGCCTTTTAAATTGCCCAAGCTTTCCAAGTTAATCAATTTATAATTACCGGCTGTTTCACCGCCAAGAATTAAACCCGAAATGAAATTTATCTCTCTGGAACCAACATTTGGATTGTTGAGCGAGAAAATAGCGTTGTCGAAATCTAGATATACATCATCGTTTTCTACTTTTCCTATAAATTCGTAGAGCGGGTCTGTGCTTCTATCCAAAATATTTGAACCATCGTAAATTTTTGAACCTAAATCTGTTTCAAGAAATTTTGCTGTTATATCCAAAGCGGTTATGTTTCCGGTAAAAGTTTCATCGTAATATTCATGTATTACAAAATTTTCTGTAAATGTGTAATTTTCTGCATTGTCTTTTTCTTCAATGATATACTTTATTGAAAGCGATTTATTATTGCCTACATTGGCATCAATGTAGAAGCCAGGCTGCGCTATTACCTTTACATTATCGCATATTATATTATCAACATTATTTGCCCAGTTATCATTCCACTCTTCATTTATAGGCGGGGCATTGGAGTTTCCATCGTAGATTTTGGAAGGATTTGAGGAAGCGAATTGCGCTAGCGTTGTTATTTCAATTAGTCTTGGCTTTACAATAAGGTTTAGTTCTATGCCGTCTTGAACGCAAAGAACGCCTGCGCAAACCTCAATTTTCAAACTGTCTCTATAATTGCCGGCGTTAATGCCAGGCTTGGGAGATACCGTAAAAGGACTGGAATCAGTTGGATTTACATCACTAAAAGAATTAAGGCTTTTTAGTTCAAATTCCGTGCCGTATTTTAGAGATGCTTTTACTGTAGCCGGCATGGAACTGCTATTTGTCACTTCTGCCGTTCCGGTTGTTACCGGGTCACCGTAATACATGGTGAAGGGAATATTGCGCCTTGATAAACGCAAGGCTGCGTAAGCATCGCCGCTTCTGGAAAATACGATTAATTGCTGATTTTCTCTGGTAAAATTATTTTTCTCATCTTTAAATGCGCCTGCCTCTATGCTCACCGTGTATCTGCTTTCACCTAAGAGAAAAGCAAAATCTTCATAAGTCAGGATTAGAGTTCTTTTATCATCTTCAAATTCTTCCTCGCCATTGATTGTGTATTCCCATTTCTGGCACGAAGTACCACTGCACCCGCTGCTCTGCGTTATGGTTATTTTTTTTCCAGTATTATAAGGCTCTATATCTTTGCTGAAAACAAGCTCAAAGCCTTGGCCTTCTGTGTGGCTTACCCAAAGGTCTGGAAAGGTTCCGTCTTTCATTGTGCCTGTGATTGTTATTTCGGTGCCAGTAGCAGGCACAACGGGCGTGAATGTGGTTGAGGCAGAAGCTTTATCAGCAAAAGTGCCATCGCCGCCTGTCCATTCTACAAATGCATCCAGTGCCGAGCTTGTGGTCATTAGAATTGGCGTGGCCCCAAAAATAACCACGCCTTCAGCTTTTGCTTCATCACTGCCTATTCTTATGGCGAGATCGCCTTCGGCTCCATCTGAATTTATATTTGCTTTCAAAACCACGCCTATTCGCTGCCACTCGCTGGCAACTCGAGTTCCTTCTTCATTCCCATCTTTATCTACTGGAACTGCTATAAGTCGCAAATAATTGCCGAGGGCTGTTGTTTGAAATTCGGTGTTTTCGGTTAAAGTGTTGCAAGCATTAATGTTGGCTCCGCTTGTATTTACTACGCTTTGCCAGCAATAGCGAAGAGTACCGCCTTCTTTTCCACCATTTCTAATATAAGTGCCATCTTTTTTCTTTATTTCTTTATTGACAAGATATTTTTCATCGGTAGTTTCAATGTTTATGGTCGTTGCTGTTGGTTTTTCTGCTGTGTTGAAATTTAAGGTTGTGGTTTCCATTTGGTCACCAAAAGGCCCTCTAATACCGGATATAACAACGCTGAGATTTGCGTTAAAGGGATCTGATAAAAGGTTGATTGCCGAATCTAATGAAACGCTTATTCCTGTGTTGCCGATAGTTTCTAGTTGAGTGCCGCTATAAACAATTCTTTGTGCTCCTCGAACAAAGGTTACGGAACCATTTGCAATGTTAATTGGCTCGTCAAAAGTTATTTCCAGTTTATTGCCGAAAACTTGAACGTTATCCATATCAAAAGGTTCTTTGACCAAATCACATTCAATCGCCCCGCAGTTTGAGTTGCCATGCATATCTATTCTTGTAAGTGTTGCTTCGGTTATGGCAGGCGGCGTGAGCGGCACAACTTGCGGAGTAATTGTAAATATGAGCGGTTCTTTACTTGTTAAATTTGGTTTAACATGGTATCTGTTGTGTTGCACTGTGCATTCGAATATATCATTGGAAGCATCGCTGCAATTATTGCCGTCATCGTCGCGCCAGCCACCGGAGGATCCGCCGAGTTTGTGGTATAGCATTTCGGTACCGCTTCTTACATCGTATAAGAATACATCGAGCCGAGAAGGGCTTTCATCGTAAACCATAAGGCCATGTTCTGTGCAACCTGGAGTACCTTCTATATCTCCAGCTTGAATGTCACAGCCTCTGATGGTTACATTTGAGTATCTAGGGCAATCGTTAACAGACTGGTTATTGCATGGACTTGCTACTGGGTTGCCGGTATTATCTGGCTTTAGCAATGCGCCAATGCGTTTCCATTCGCCAAAGTCAGCTATGCCCAATTCCGGTGCAGTACTAGCAACATGTTTTGAGCGAGCAACCAAACGAACCCATTTGCCAAAATTCCCTTTTTCAAGTTTGTAAGGATCTGTAGTGTTTGTGCTTTCATTGTTAGAGCATATTTTCCCAGGAGCGCCGTCGTTGAAAACATTTGGCAATTGTGTGTCGGCTACTTCCCAATAGTAGCATAATTCTTCAAGATTACCGGCATCGCCTTTATTGTAAGTAAATATTCCTTCTATATTAAGGCCTGCGATAAACTCTTCAATATCTCCGCTGATATTGTATTTTATATTGCTAATGCGCGCAGGCTGAGCTGTTTCAACGCTGATAGAATTATGCGACATTATATTTCCAAAATTATTTCTAATGCTTTCTATATTAAGGCTGTAACTACCAGAAGCTACTTCGTATTGGTATATCAGTACATTGTTGCTTTGCCGCTGCCCTTCGAGTTCCATTGTTGACAAAGAGACTTTGCAAAGTTCCAATCCGGTACCGCATTCTATTATATCTCTATCTGCTCGGAAACTAAGTTTTATTACTCCCTTTGTCGGTATCTTCGTATCTATGGGTTCATTTGCGCTTACTGTAATTTCAGGGTTATTGCAATTAGGGTTATCGTTATTGTAATTTTTACAGATTTCAATTGTTTGCAGCACAGGCACGGTGCCATTTGCCACTGTTGCATTTAGTGGTATATCAGTGCTTATGCCGCTTTCTGGCAGGGTTAGACTGATTCTATGTCCTACAACAGGGTCTTGGGTGCCAAAAATCCAAGTATATCTGTAAACTTCAATACTTACGTCTGAAATAGGAGTTGCTCCAACGCTAATTGGAGAGCCCAAGAAGAATAAATTTTTATCATTGGCTAGCCCGCGTTGCGTAAGAGTGGTAGTAACAGCAATATCTGGATCAATGCCGCTTCCTGGCGTTACATTTACTACTACTACAACTCCCACTTGAATTGGCGGATAGACAACGGGGGCAGCGGAAGACCGCCCATCACTAGACTGAACCATAATTTCCGCCCATATATATTTGCCGTAATCGTTCGCTCCGGGGGTGTATGTGAGCGTAGTTGAGCCTGTAATTTCCTCATTACCTACCGGCCTGCCTTCATCATCTAATGAATTTGCTCTCCACCACTGAATATCATGAGTTCCTGCCGGCCCAGCATCATTTGGAACATACTCGCCCATTTGCAATGTAACAATATGCCCAACCGCTGCAACATGGCTAGACAACTGCATTCTAAAATCAGTTATATAGGGACCAGGCGCATTATCGGAACCTACCAAAGAGTTTACTGCTGCTGCTGGAATAATCATTGAAGGAGGAGGGCCTTGAAAGAAGTTTTCGTCAACATCATAATCATAGCGTTTTTGCACGCCGTCTATATCAAGAATTATGTAGTCGCCAAGGGCAGCAGATCCCGACAGCCAAAAATAAAGTTTGCCATTAAGATCTGTTCGAACATCTTTTAGATGACCTGCACCACATCCCGAACCGCCAAGCTGACATCCCACTACCCTTCTATCTGCCGTTTCATTAGTGCTGCCAACTTGCAAAATTTTTTGATCTGGACCAGTATAATCTTGAATACCATGAGCAACCGTACCTCTTGAAACAACCGAGCCGCCATTGATTATTGTTGTGCCAGCGTCACCATAATTCGTTCCGCCATTTTGGCAACCTGCTCCTATTCCATAAGAGTTGCAGCCGCTCACCGCAGTTACAGTACCGCCATTTATAGTTAAATCACATGCATTGCCTGGGGCTGTTTTTTCTTCGTTATTCTGAGGTGCTCCATTGCCGCCTATGCCTGCCGCAAAACCACCTGGCATATTATTATTATCGCCGCTTGCTCCACCATAAGCAAATATAACTCCGCCTTCTATTACAACTGTTCCGCAATGATCCGCAGAATTACTATTGACAGCTGTGCCGACAGATTTTCCACCGCCAATACCTGCCCCCGCACCAATATGATCCAAACCTCTCCTTTGCCCTCCTTGCACTTGCAAAACATTCTTGCCATCACCAAAAGCATCTAGAATTAGAGTTGCTGTTTCGGTTGCTGTTTCGGTTGTTATTTTGGGAACCCTTATAGCAGCGGCACCTATACTGGCATTGATTATATTTTCACCGCTAAAAAGCAGAGTTGCAGTTACGCCAGGATTAACCTGAATTGGTATTGTTGTATCCGCAGTCATCATAATAAGATTTTGTATGCGCACCGTTGCATTAGCCGCTATTACAATACCTCTATCACCGCCGTAGCCTGTTATGGTTCCATTAAAGCTGCTATTATTTATAGTTAGAGTATTATCGGCAAAAGTGAAGCCAGTACCACTCGAAGGCGGAGAACCTAGGTTTATTACCTGAGCGAAAGCAATCTGGATTAGGATCAGCAGTAGAGGTACTTTATTCATTATTTCGCCTCCAGTTTTACTATGTACATTTTTTTAGTATCTGGAAGTTTTATTATTGTGCGGTTTTCTGTTGCATTCGTTACGCTAACTCGCTCGCCTCTCAATGTATAAACGCTTATTTTACCGCCGCTGGGCGTATCCAACGCCAAACTCCTGCCCCCAGGGACAAGCCTTGCGCCAAACGATGGAGCCGCAGGCCTTGCAACAAGCCGGATATGCACCATGCTCTCTGGCGGAAAGCCAAGATCTTCTCGGCAACTTACAAAACGCTCGCCACTAACAGACACCAACGCCAAATAATACTCGTCTCTCTCCTCACTCTCCGCCAAAGCAATATGCCTGCCCCTACCCATAAGAACTTCACCTTTATACCACTCAGTCAAATCCAAATTTAAAGAATGCCTATTAAAGAAAGCTCTAAAATCATCGTCCCACCTATCTGGATCGCCAAAATCAACAGACAATGTTTTATCGCGAATTACAGAGGTAAGGGTATTAAAATTAAGCAAACGTGTATGCCCGAAAATATACGAAGAACTAAATTCATCGCCATAAGCCTGAGCCTGAATTACATAAGGAATTTCATTATAGCCAAATTGCAAATTATTAACCGTAAAGGTCCATTTGTTTGTCCAGCCAGGCAATAAACCCGCATCAACACTCGTATTGCTGCCATACCAAATTGTAGCCGCAGTATCTAAGGCCTCAACCGTAAGCCTGCCTATTCTGCTACCGCACTCAGAAGCCATGCTTGCATTATTCAAACGGCTATCTTCGCTACGCTTGTAAATAGCAAGCGTAACCCAATCTGTTTTGCTTCTGAAATTAGCAGTATCTGCAATCGGAGGGGTGAAAATTGCAAGGTATCTCTCGGTAATAAAATCTGCATTATTTGGATTAATTGCAATATCGTGCGGATCTGCCGGAACCTCGCTTCCGTCTTGCCACGACCAACCCGTAGCCAAAGCTATAGTAGCAAGATTAGCGTATCTTTCATTATCGAAAACAAATCTGCCCGGATTTGGATTTGGCCCGGTTTCTGTTGGCCAATCTGCCTTTTCCACATTCACGCTAACTTGGTTCTCAGCCACCGTTGGCAAAAGATAATTATTCCTCACCCCTTGCTCAACATCGCTGCCCCACTCAAATAAAACGCTGATTATCGGCTTATCAAGACCGGCATTAGCATTTGCAACGCTACCAATAGCCACAATTCTAATTTTATCTGCATCGCCCGCCACCACATTGCCCGGCGCCACGATCATAGAAATATCATCTGCCTTTCCGTTATAAACTTTTGGCTCTGCGCTATTTATCACTGCCGTTAACTGCCTTGGGCTAACAGCTACGGGAACAGGAACATTCCTCAAGGTTTCCCAGTTAGCGTTGGGGTGTATAAACGAAGCATAAGCCACAGCATCTCCCGCATTGCCTACCCTGGTTGCACTCGGCATTGGCTCTGCTTCCCACAACCACTTCCCCACTCTCGAATCGTCTTTCTCGCCAAAAATTTCTTCAAGCGAAAGCGGCATTACAGCAGCCAACTGATTTTCCACCTCGTTCAGGAATTGCCCATATACCGCCTGAACAGTTCCAAGCACAAATTCCCTCGCTTTGCCGGTTAAAATATCCGCTTTTAATATTGGCAGAACAAGCTCATAGTTGCGCGCATCGCTGCCGGTTAAATCGAAATCTCTTGTTCCGCCTTCCACAAAAACTTCTTTGCCTATGCCTGCGCCGGCATCGCCAAATGCAAAAGAAGGTGTTGCGTTCATGTTTATATTTACAGCATCTCCGTTGATAATGTCGGAGAGTGTTAAGGTGCCAATATTTGCTTTTGCTGTTGGTGTGCCATCGTAATGTTTATTTTCAATTTCAATTCCGTCAAAGCTAATTTTTTTCGGCATTATGGTACCTACGGTATAGGTTTCGCCGGCATCGTATTTCAAATCGTTTTCCAAATTCCAATAAACAACAAGCAATTTATTTGCGCCGGCATTGTGGTTATCAAATTCGGCGTTTCTAAACGATACCGAGCCTTCAAGTTTATCTTCTCCAATTAAACCAATGGTTCTGCTTAAATCTGGCTTTGCGCCTGTTAGCGTTTTATTTTGATCATAAATTTTTATGCCGTTCCCCAAATCCCCCGCTTCTGATAAATCTGCTCCTATGGTGATAAATTTTTTATTTATAGCTTTAAAGTTTACAAGGGCAACTAAATCTGAAAGGTAGTTTCCGCCTCTAACATCGAAATAAGCATAAATTTCTTCTTCTGGCTCGGCACCATTTTCGTTGCGTTCTTTTATTGTAACCCAGCTAGCCTCCGGAACCTTGCTCGTGCATACACCTGTGCTTTCGGTGCAAACTTTCCATGAACCTGTAACCGGCATATTATTTATAACTACCATATCTTCGCCTTCGGGCGGTTCTTCCCATGAGAGAAATCTGCTCAAAGCATCTCCATAGGTAGCCTCGGCAAAAACTTTGATGCCCAAATTTTTAAGAGAAGCGGGTTCTATGGTGCCCCTTAACTCATTCAAGCCTTCCAAAGTGTTCAGTCTATAATTGCCAGCCATTGTGCCATTAAGAGACAAACCCAAGATAGAGCGAATTTCTTTATCTTCCCCTGCATTTGGATCGTTAAGCAAGAAAATAGCATTGCTGAAATCCAGTTCTACATTATCGCCGGCATTTATTTTTCCGCTAATGTTATATGTTGGAAAATTAGCAACATCTAAAATATTTGTGCCATCGAATTCTCTTGAACCCAAGTGAGCCTCATTGAATGTAGCCACTATATTTTTAGCTGTTATGCTGCCGATAAAGCGTTCGTTATGCACAAGCACTTCGAAGCCGTCTATAAATGTATAGTTGCTTGCGTTTGTTCCGGTAATTTCGTACCTTATTGTAACCGGTTTATTATTGCTGACATTTGCATCGCTATATGTACCGGACTCTGCTGTTACCAACACAAGGTTCTTGTCTGTTTCCAATATGCCCTCAACATTTTCAAACCAATCTCCGTCCCAGAGAATACTGGGAGCATTTGGCGTTCCATCGTATTCTTTGGAGAGGCTGGTAAAAACTGCACCTGTTTTGATTGTAACAAGTTTTGGTCTTATAACAAGATTAAGCTCGGCTCCGTCTTCGATTTCAAGTAATTCTGCATTCTGCTCTTGGTTATAAGCCCAAACTTTAATAAGCAAACTATCTTGGTGATTGCCTGCATTTAAAACATCGGGGCTTGCTTTAAATTCAACAACTTCCCCCACAGCAACATCGGAAACGGAAACGATTCCCCCTGCATTGGCATCGTTTAATTTAAATTTATCGCCTTCTTTTAGTTTTGCTTCGAGCCTAACCGGCTTTGAGCTTCTATTTGTTACTCTCACAGAAAAAACATCATCTATTTCTTCGCCATAACCAGGGCTAAGATAAATATTGCGAGGTTCTATGGATATGGTATAATGCTCGCTGGCACCTCTTGTGAACGCGAAGAGCTGCGGATTTGGCCTTGTCCAATTGCCATGTGCGTCTGCAAAAGCCCCGCCATCTATGCGTATAACATATCTATTGCCCGAATGGTCTAAGGTAAAGTTTTCAAAATCTGCATAATTCAGGCGCAATACTGTGTTATTGCTGGTAAATTTATTTGCTGTGTTTGTTTCCACTTTATATTTCCATTCCGGGCATGTATTAACGCAATTATTAACTTGGGAAATAGTTATAAATGCATTGCTGCCAAATTGAGCAATGCTTTTGCTAAAGGCAAAATCAAAGTAATTATCTTCGTTGTGGGTTGTTGATAAAATATCTGGAATTGTTCCGTCTCTCATTGTGCCCGTGATTAATATTTCGCTGGTAGCATCTGCAACCGCAGGCGTGAATATGGTTGAGGCAGGGGCATTAACATCGAAGCTCCAGCCGGCGAACACATCTGATGCATTGGTTGAGGTCATTAAAATTGGCGTTGGCCCATAAATAACAACACCGTTTGCGCTTTCTGTATCTGGGTTAGTGCCTATTTTTATGCCAAGATTACCGCTTGCCTCATTGTTATTTACGGTTGCTTTTAAAAGCACGCCTATTTGCTTGCATTCGCTGCTAACGGGAGTTCCCTGCCTACTGTCATATACTGGAGTAAGCACTAGGCATAAAAATTCGCCAAAATCTGTTGCTTTGGGAGTGTATTTTTCGGTGTTTGCCAGGCATGTACTATTTCCTTCCTGTTGCCAGCAATAGCTAAGGGAGCCGCCATCTCCAAAGGCGGGCCCGCCATTTTGAACATATCCGCCCGAGCCTGTTATTTCTTTGCCTACAAGGAGTTCGCCGCTCATCTCTACGTCTGCTACGCTTGGCCTGTTTGCAGTTATAAAGTTAAAGGCGGTTGTTGCCATTGGATCGTTATTAACCCCTCTAAAGCCCGATACAATAACGCTGTAACTTGCGCCAAAGGGTTCTAAGTTAGAGCCAAACCCAGTGAAATCCAAAGGAATACTGATTACTTGCCCGTTTCTTATAATACTGCTAGGAGGAACGGGCTTTCTCTCCCCTGCCCTGCTAATTTCCACAAAATTCACAAAATCGCCAGCGTTTGTGCCTAATCCTTCAAAAGTTATCTGCAAGGTATTACCAACAACCTGAACGGAATCCATGCCGCTGCTAGTTATTGTCAAGTCGCAATCACCAGTATTTATTCCGCAAGTTGAAGCACCAAGTTCATTTATTCTTGTTAAAATTGCGCTTACTATGCTAGGCGGCACTATTGATTTGGTTATGGGTGTAATTGTAAATATGGCAGGGTTTTTAGCTGCTAAGCTTGCTGTTGTTACGGCATATCTGCTGAATTGCGCTGTGCATTCAAATGCTGCGTCAGCAACGACAGTACCTGTTTCGCATTTATTGCTAGGATCAACATTGTCTTCCCAACCATCGAGTTTAAAGCCATCGAGTAAACGCACGCCGAGCCGCACGGAATTAGGATCGTAAACCATAAGGCCGTTAGCACTGCAGCCGGGAATTTCTGTATCTGGAGCTTTTCTATCGCAGCCTTTGATAATAACGTCTGAGAAATTAAAACCAGCATCGCTTGAAACCAGCAATGCGCCAATGCGCCGCCAGGGACCATATTCAACCACGCCTTTAGCTTCTACTGCCGGTGCTTCAGTGCCTATTGGCTGAACAATCAAGCGAATCCATTTACCAAAATCATTTATTTGAAGGGTGTAATTGGGAACCGGATCTGTGTCGTTGCCAATGCATTCAGTGAGGGCATAACCTGCTCCGGCAGGTGCTTGGAAGCCACTGGCTCCTGTGCCTTCTGCTACTTGCCAAAGGTAGCACAAGCCTGTGAGTGGGCTGGCATTGCCGGCATTGCGTGTAAATTCTGCTTTAACTGTGTGCCCTACAATAAATTCTTTGATTGTTTCGTTTATGGTATATGCTTCATTTGCCCAGGTAATGTAGGCGGGTTGCACCACTGTGAAGGTGGTTGAATATGATCTTGAATCGTTTTTATTTTTAAAATTGTTTATATTGAGTTCGTAGTTAGTGCCAAATCTTAGGGACTCATAGGAGTAAAGCCTTGTGGTTCCGTTTGTTGTTAATTCAGCGACTTCTATTGTGTTTCCAAACAATCCAAAAAAGACTCGGCAATCCGTTGCTTCGTTACATATAAACTCGGTATCGTTGAAAGTTAATTTGAGTATTCCTTCGGCGGGTATAACTTGTGAGAGGTTAGGGGCTATTGTTAGAATATTATCGATTATAGTAGCTCTAAACACTGGAGTGCCGCAAGTGGCATCGCTTTTTTTGCAAATTTCAATTTCTTTCAGTTCCGGTTTAGTTCCGTCATCTACGCTTAGGTTCAGGGTTATGGTGCCACTTGTGCTGGTGGCAGGCAGTTTAAAGTCCACTATGTCACCGACAGTGCCGTTAGCCAAGCCTAATGCTTCGTTGTCGTTCCATGTGAATTCATAATTTTCAAGCCCTGCTATTCGATTGGCAGATGCTATGGCGGTAATATTAATTCTCTCGTTATTTTCATCTAAATCTGGAAAAAACAAATTCCCTTCACGCGAAAGCCCCCATTGCAGAAGGGCTACGTTAGCGTTAATGGAGTTAAAGTTGCTAGTGGTAATAAATTCTCCGCCTGGTTTTATATCTACATTTACAACAACTCCTATTTTGATTGGCGGGTAAACGGCGATAGCTCCGGATATAATAGGGGTTGGGCTATTATCCCGAACCGTAATTTCCGCCCATATATATTTGCCGTAATCGCTTGCCGTAGCGGTATATTGGGTTTGAGTTTCTGCAGCAGTCAGGGAAGTTTCAGAAATTTCCGTTTTAGCCCCATCTGGACTATCTGCTCTATACCACCGAACCTCATGCGTCCCTTCTGCCCCTGCATCGTTGCTATGGTATCTACCTTTGAACAAAGTAATTTGTGTCCCCACCGTTGCTACGTGGTTTGACAGCTGCATTCTAAACCCAGTTTGGTATGGGCCAAGCACTCTTTTGGTTATGTCTGTGTTGTCTAGGTCTATCATGGAGTTAGGCGGCGCTTGTGGTACATCTATTGAGGGCTGCGGCCCACGGAAGATATATGGACTAGCTGCTGTTCCTGAACCACTTGCAAAGCGATAAGTTTTTTCTCTACCGTCTATATAGAGGACTATAGAGTCATTGGCGTTTGGGTTATAAGTTCCGGCGAACCAAAAATAAAGCTTTCTTTCACTATCTGTCCGAACATCTCTAATCCTAAGCCCACTAGGCCCACAAGTAACACTACCAAACCGACACCCCCGAACCTCCGCATCAACAGTCTCACTATTACCTAAACTCGTACCAACCTGAAATACTCTAGGAGTTGAAATGGAGCCTATACCATTCCCACTAGTTGAATTTACACTGATTGCTGCGACTGGCTGATTTAAAGAATTATGAAGAGAAAGTCCTACTCGAGGATTTGTACCTTGAACGGGCAATGGAACAAATGTAACTTGGATACATTCATTTTGCGCAGCTCTATGTACATTGGAATAGGCTGGATCTCCTCCAGAAGCAGCAGTACCTCCAGTATTAGCAGCCGTTCTCTGAAAGCTATAGCGGCAACCTCTTTGATTGTCTATCTCTGCACCAGTAAGACCAGCGGTACAATAAAAATACCATGAACCAGCAGTACTGGTGTTGAAATGCACAGCAGAAGTACCATCGGCTTGTCTATTTGTAGGGGTGATAGTATTAACAACTGGATTAGTGATGTCAGCAGCAGCATTAAGATTGACAGTAAAATTGCTGGCAACGCCACAAGCCGCTCTTGCACTTGCCGCAGTAGCATCTGAACCCCTGCCCATTGTTCTTGTTTTTATTAGATACCCAGATCGCCTCAACCATTGACCGCCACTTCCATCTGCCGAATTAACCGTTTGTATTCCCGAATTAACCGAACCGCCATTGACTACTGTTATGCCAGGAGCGCCGTATGAGCTGGGAATACCACCATCATGAAACCGACAACCTCCTCCTATCCCAAAGGCGGTGCCAACAATCTCGTTGGCAGAGGCAGTGCCAGCGGAATTCATAGGTGCTCCACAAACGCCTGTTGCGACTACATTGCCGCCATTAATAGTTAAATCACAAGCATCACCCGGTCGGCTGTTACCAGCAGGACCGCCATTGTTAGGAGCTCCACTGCCGCCTATACCCGCAGCAAACCCACCATAGATATCAGCAACTGCATCTACCTGCCCACTCGCCCCACCATAAGCATATATAGTCCCGCCATTTATCGTAACCTTACCACAGTTATCTTGCCAATTAGTATTGCGGACGCCGGAATTGCTGGCGACATAGCCGCCGCCTATACCCGCTCCTGCCCCAACAGTGATGCGGCTCCGCCTCTGCCCCCCTTGCGCTCGCAAAACATTCTTGCCCCCACCATAGCTATCTAAAATCAACTCCGCACCCATAGGCACTCTAATCCCAGCTGACCCAATACTAGCCGTGATAATATTATTCCCATTAAAATACAACCTAGCAACCCTGCCCGGAAGCACCTGAATAGGCGTGGTAGTATCCGCAACCGTCATGTTAAGATTTTGTATATGCACAGTCGCATCAGCATCTATGATAATACTCCTATCACCACTATAACCTGTTATAACCTCACTAAAATTATTACCAGTTATTCTCAAAACATTAGTCTCATCATCATAAGTCCAGCCAGTACCACCCTGATCAGAAGTCAAAGCCCCCATGTCAATAGACGCCCCAATACTGCTAGTCAAAAACATTAAAATTATAATAAGATACTTTGCAGCCAGTAATTCTCGACTAGCCTCTAAACACACGGACTTCTTTACTGCGTTCTTTCTCTGCAATTCTACTCTCCTATGGTTCGGATCACGTTATAATATAGAAAACGCTGATTAACTCGCTTGGGTATAGGGTATGGGGTGTGGGGAGTAGGGGAAGTTGTTCTTGTATTTTTCTATCTTACTCCCTAGAGGCAAAAAAAATGCTCATAGCGAACCCAATTTACGATACCGTATTCAAACATCTGCTCGCGAACGAAAAGGTGGCAAAGTTCTTTATTTCAACGCTTTTGGGAAAAACAGTGCAT
>JAITFT010000037.1 GCA_031281155.1 Candidatus Fibrimonadaceae bacterium | reverse complement strand
TGTTGATGAAGCAATGGCTGCATGGTAAATATTCCTCCTTTCAAAAGAAAGTATAGAATATTTAAAGACTAAAAAGATGTGGGTAAAGGGAAGTCCCCAGAGGGGAATTATCGCAATTTTAAAGCCTCGCATTGCGCAATATGCAGAAAAGCTAGGCTTGGGTGTCCCAGTGCGGAAAACAGGAAAACAGGAAACCTAGTCTGCCTATTCCCCAACGAATACCGCTTGAATTTAGCGGTGAAGAACTATGCAGATCTTGAATTTAATAATCTATCTCCCGCCTCACCGCTTTAAAGCCTGCTTCTTTTATAAAGCGTTTGGCTTCTTCAATGCTTGTTATGCCTTGGGAGTGCATTACGCGTTCTTCCAGAACTACGCTGCTGATGTCGTTGGCGCCAGCGTAGAGGGCTAATTCGCCCAAAACTTTGCCCATGCCTAAAACGGAAACTTCTATGTTTGGGATATTGTGGAAAAATAAGCGGCAAAGAGCGATGAGTTTTATGTATTCATCGCTGCGCACGTGGCGAATGGGAAAATCATTGGTTTGAGGCTGGAATACCCAAGGGATAAAAC
Organism: Candidatus Fibrimonadaceae bacterium; assembly: GCA_031281155.1. Lineage (GTDB taxonomy): Bacteria > Fibrobacterota > Fibrobacteria > Fibrobacterales > Fibrobacteraceae > Fibrimonas. Next base: position 2,391 of record JAITFT010000037.1, on the reverse strand, counting down.
TCTGGAAACCGCCGGTTTTGTTTTGGAGTTCTCTAATGTAATTTAAATGCTCAATAATTTCTTCGGGGCTTTCGGTGGAGCCTATAACTATGTTTGCACTGCTTTTTAAGCCTGCTTTATGGCACTCTTCCATCACCTTGCACCAGTCTTTTGCGGAGAGTTTTTTTGGTGCCAGGAGCTTTCGCATTTTTTCAGTCATTATTTCTGCACCTGCGCCTGGAACAGAGGAAAGACCAGCTTGTTTGAGTTTTTTTAGGAGCTCCGGCAAAGAGATTTTATTATTTTTTGCTATATGAAAAAGCTCTACGGGAGAAAAGCCGCGTACTTTGAAATTTAATTTTTTATGCAAAAGCTTGAGCGCATCTAAATAGTAACTCAGCGGGATTGCGGGGTTGACTGCGCCTTGGAAGAAAATTGCGTCTGCGCCCTGTTTTTTTGCCAAGTGTGCTTGCGAAGCTATTTCATCAATGGAAAGGGTGTATTTTTCCCCATTTTTAAATGAGCAAAACGAGCAGCCGATTTTGCAAATGTTGGTATAGTTTATTATTCTGAAAACCGTGTAGCTAACATCTTTTTCGCCGTGAATTTGAATGCGCTTTCCGTGGGCCGCTTTTGCAAGGTCGGTCCAGCTGGAGGTTTTCCAAAGTTCAATGGCAGTATCAAAACGCATATATCGTAGGAATATACTAAATTTTTTCTACCTTAAACTCTATGAAAATTTTTCTTTGCCTTGCGCTTTTAGCGAGCCTTTCTTTTGCTGAAAGCTCAGAAACACTTCCTTTGCCCCTTCAGCTGCAGGTAGAGGAATTGCCGTGGTTCGCAATGGTTGCGAAAGATGGCGAGGAATCTTATAACGGCGTGCTGAATAAAGATAGATTGAAAAGCATTATTGCGCAAAATAACAGCAAACAAGTAGTTTTTGCTTTTTTTGCTACTTGGTGCATTGCTTGCAGAGAAAGCTTGGCTACAATGAGCAAAAAAGCGGCAGAGCTGAAAAGCGATGGGGTTTTGGTTGTTTTAATTAATGTTGGCGAAGAAGATTACGGCAAAGTATCAAGGTGGGTAAAAGAATATGCAAAAGAGGAGTGGTTGCTCGGCTTTGATAAATTCAGCAACCTGCCCGAAAACTTCGGCCTCGCAAAGCGAGGCGAAGAAATGCTTTTGCCCAGAACCCTTCTGCTTGATTCAAACTTGCGCCCGCTAACGCTATTGGGCGCCCCATCACCGCTTTCCCTAAAAAAACGCTAAATTTATTCGGCACGTCCTGTGCCTCACCCTTCGGGCCAGCCTGCGAGGCTGTTCGCCTAATGGCACATCCTGTGCCCGGCGTGTCAACAGTTGTTATCAAAATGAGGGGGGGTATGTATTTTTTGACCTCGAACTCCGTCTAAACTAATAAACAAAAAAACGGAGGACCATATTATGGTTGCAAAAAACACAGGCAGCGAACTGAAATTCATGTCTAAAGGGAAAGGCTACTTCGCCGACTTGAAAGTCGATATGCCTTTCAAAAAAACATTCGCGAACGAAAACGAAAAGGAGCCCCTGATCGTGATGCTCAATGTATTCTTGGCAAAGAAGCTGGCCCACCCGATTGTGGACGTGGACATCAAGAACCCGTATGTGGCAGGCCAGACCATGGAGAACAGAGACTCCGTATTCGACATACGCTGCGAAGATTCCCAAGGGAACAGGTTCATCGTGGAAGTGCAGATAGGAAAGCAGGCTTATTTCATCAAGAGGGTGCTTTTTTACGCATGCATGGCTATTGCCGACAGCGGCAAGAAAGGAGACTGGGATTTCAACTATCCTCCCGTTTACACCCTTAGCTTCCTCAGCTTCGACCTTGACTTCGGGAACGACGATATTGTCCAGCATCTTTCTCTTTCCAACGACAGCTACCCTGAGATCCGTTACAATTACATCAACATGGTGTTTGTGCGGCTGACCAGATTCAATAAGAGCCTGGATGAATGCGAGAGCCTTGAGGACAAACTTCTTTTTTCTTTGTGCCATGCCCATAATCTTAAGGAGAAGCCCGAGCAGTTTAGCGAGGGCGTGTTCGACAAGATTTTCGATATTGCCAAAATTTCTACCTTTTCCCTTGATGAGCGAACATACTATGAGGCATCCATGAAGAACGAGCGCGATAGATACGCTGCGCTTAAGTGCGCTAGGGAAGAGGGCAGGGAAGAGGGCGAAGCCCATGGCATCGGCATCGGCCGACAGGAAGGCCGGCAAGAGCTACTCACCCTTTTGGAAAGCGGCGTGTCACTATCTGATGCAAAGCAAAGATTTGGGCTCTAGCCTCCACCCCAAGCTCCACCCCAAGCCCGCCCCCGCCGCCATGTACGGACGCGATTCATCGCGTCCTTTCCCCAAAAAACGCCA
>JAITFT010000007.1 GCA_031281155.1 Candidatus Fibrimonadaceae bacterium | reverse complement strand
GGTGATTAGCTCAGAATTATGAAAGCAGTATTTCAAGGCAGGCATGGGGCGTTTAGCGAGATTGCGGCACAACGTTTTTTTGGGGAAGAGGTGCAAACCATTCCTGTTGATACATTTTTGGATTTGCATAAAATGGTGCAAAGCGGCGAGGCAGATTATGGCGTTATTCCAATGGAGAACTCCACAGCGGGTTCGGTTATGGAGAATTACGACTTATTGCTTAAATACAAGTCTGCGATAATAAGCGAAGTTAAGCTGCAAATAGATCATTGCCTTATTGCCTTGAAAGGCGAAACTGTGGAAAGCCTCACAAAGGTTATTTCGCATTGGCAAGCTTTGGAGCAATGCTCCAGGTTTTTTGAGGAAAATCCGCAAATCAAAAAAGAGCCCTTTTTTGATACGGCTGGCGCAGTTGAAAGAATTGCGAGAAAGCAATCAAAGGGAGTGGGCGGAATTGCTTCTGCTTTTGCAGCGGAGTATTATGGTTTGGAGATCCTGAAAAATCCTTTAGCGAATTTTCCTGGTTTGAATTTTACAAGATTTTTTGCCATTCAGAAAGAGGATACTCCTGTTGATGTTGCTTTGCACACAAAAACATCTATTGCGTTTTTTTTGAAGAAAAATATGCCAGGTGCTTTGCATGCTTGTCTTAGCTGCTTCGCAAGGCAAAACGTTGATTTAATCCGCATAGAGAGCCGCCCAAAAATCGGGAGCCCTTGGGAGTACGTCTTTTACGCAGACTTAGCTGGCAACCCCCAGCAGCAGCCTGTGGAACAGGCGCTGCGGGATTTGGAGCTTATGGCAGAGGTGATTTTATTTGGGAGTTACAGTCAGTACCTCTTCCCGGCGAGATTGCCTACGACTGCGGAGGCAAATGCGGCGGCGAAGTCATGGGTGTCAAAATTCTGATACCCTCCGCTCCGAAAAAAACGGATACGGCATCTCAAAAACGCGCCCTGCGGCAGAAACACCGTCGCCGAGCAGCCATAGAGCCGATAATAGGGCACTTGAAGAGCGATTTCCGCATGGCGCAGAACTATCTTGGAGGCAAAGCCGGAGTTGAAATCAATGCATTGATGTCGGCATGCGCCTGGAATCTGAAAAAAATGATGGAAGTTCTCAAGAAGAAATTCTTGCGCTTTATTTACCAGCACTTTTTGCCGCAGAATTTAATGCCTGTTGCTGCTTAAAAGGGGTTTATAAGGATCGACTATCTAAAACCACTCTACAATACTGTCATTTTTTTGTCACAACCATAATTACGCAGACTTTCTCTGAAAATCTATCATATAATGCTCGCTTGGGAGGCAGAGACCAGTTACATTGAATTCGTACATATATGAGAAAAGTAGAAAATCATATACTTTTGTTTATTCTTGACAATATTCTTGTAAAGAGGTTTTCTTATATTACGTAAAATTATATTTCTAAATTATATAAAATAAACGTATGGCTAGACTTGAAGATACAACTGTAATAGCAAGTATAGTGGGTATGGCGGAAAGCGTACCTGTAGATATTGTTGTTATTAAACGGCATGAAACAAATGTTATGATATCTGCACCAGAAATAATATATAGAGGAGAACGTTATGCCTGAGATAAATGAAATGAGGAAACAATTTTCAAATGGACAGTGGAAAAAATTTGTTAGTAAAATTACTATTGATAAGCTTCGTGGCTGGGAAAATCAATCTGTTAACTTCCGATTTCCTATCTGTGCAATTGTTGGAGAAAATGGTTCAGGTAAAAGTACTATTCTACGAGCAAGTGTATGTGCTTATCAAAATACACTGCAAGATGCAAAAACATTTTATCCTTCGCAACTTTTCTTGGCTACAAATTGGGATAAAATGAGTGTTCCAAGAGGTACGGCTCTTACATATGAAATTAAACAAGGAGACCAAACTATTACTAGTAGATGGAAAAAAACAACTGGTTGGGGATATTCTCCAAAGAGCAAAAAGCCTAAAAGAGATATAGTTTTCCTTGATGTTTCTCGGACGTTACCACTTGACGCTACTGCTGGATATGCAAAAATTGCTAAAAGTTCGGTAAAAGCATTAGGTACTGTCGATATTGATGTTAATTTGATGAAAGCATATTCGGATATTATGGGTTGTGATTATTTGTCAGCACGGTTTATTCAACCCGTAGTACGTAGAGAAATTGGCTTATCGACAAGAAATTTTGGTGAGATTTCTCAGTTTCATCAAGGGGCAGGAGAAGACTCTTTGTTAGATTTAATGCAAATACTACAAACAATCCCCGATACAGCTTTATTGGTAATTGATGAAATTGACGCTTCTCTACATCCTAAAGCGCAACGTAGATTGATTCGTTTTTTAATAAAGCTTGCTCGGCAAAAAAAACTGCAGATTATTATATCAACACACAGTCCATATATTTTTGATGAAATACCTCCGGAAGGAAGAATATTGATTCAAAAACTATCCAATGGGAGCAAAGATATACAGTACAGCGTCTCAACAAATTATGCTTTAGGACAAATAGATGATGAAAAACACCCGGATTTATATATTTATGTTGAAGATAAAGAGGCAAAGACACTTTTATATGAGATAATTAAAAATGACACTGAAATTATTTCACGTATTGAGATAAAAATTGTTGGCGATAATGAAGTTGTCAAAACCTTAGGTAAATTGTGTAGAAATAACAAATTGCCAGATAAGGGAATTGCATTTTTGGATGGGGATATGCAAGATGCAAATGAAAATTGTTTTTCTTTACCATCAAACAAAGCTCCAGAATTAGTTGTTTTTGGTGATTTAAAAGCAAAAAACTGGAATGGACTTGATGCTAGATTTGGACAAGGAGCTGGTAACCTGTACTCAATATTTGACGATGCTATAACAGCAGTTGATCATCACGATTTTACAATTAGAATTGGAGATAGGTTAGGCAAAAGTGCCGATTATGTTTGGAATTTGTTTGTCGAAGAATGGTGTAAGCAATGCCTTGATCCTAATGACAAAAATCGAATTATTACAAATATTAAAGATGCATTAGCGCAGGTTTAGATGCAAGTCAAAAAGAAATTTGTAGAATGATACGAATATGGAGTTTGTGAAAATGAATAAAGACAAAAGAGATTTTTTTATCAGTTACAACAAAACTGACGAGCAATGGACAAAATGGATTGCTGCCGTATTGGAACAAAATGGTTATTCTTGCTATATTCAAGCATTGGATTTTCGTCCAGGTGGTAATTTTGTATTGGATATGCAAAATTCTTTAACTCAATCTGAAAGATTTATAGCCGTACTGTCTCCAAATTATCTTGATTCAATGTATTGCCAAGCAGAATGGGCATCGGCATTTACGAAAGATCCAAATGGTGAAAAGGGAATATTTATACCTGTAAGAGTATCTGATGTTGAACCCAAAGGATTATTTGCTGGTATTGTTTATATTGATTTATTTAGCGTTAAAGAAGAGAAGATTGCTGTGGAGCGTCTTTTAAATGGCGTTGATAAAAAAGATATTCCCCGCCACCGCCCTTCTTATCCTGGAACTCCTAAAGTGAAATTTCCCGGTAGCCTGCCATTTAACAACTTGCCATTTGTTCGTAATAAATATTTTACAGGCAGAGACGGTATTTTCGAAGACATTTGTGCTGGATTCGAAAGTGGTAGCGTTATTTTACGAACACAGGTCATTACAGGAATGGGAGGGATTGGCAAAACTCAAATGGCGTTGGAATATGCCTACAGATATTCTAGTAAATATGATTATATTTGGTGGGTTCAAGCAGAAACGGAAGCTACTGTATTAATGGCGTATAAAAATTTTGCAGTAAAAATGAAACTATTGAATAAAGAGCAGCAAGATAATGAATCAATTATTGAAACAGTTTTAAATTGGATGAATTCTCACAGCAAGTGGCTGTTTATTTATGATAAAGCCGATAACATCACCAGAAATACAATTTGGCTACCAAGAAACAATCGCGAAAACATTTTAATAACAACGAGAGATAGGCGTAATGATATTGGAAATATAATTTATGTAGATGTTTTTAAAGAAGAAGAAGCTATTGACTTTTTAGAAAAACGCACGGAAATCAAAGATTCCCCAAATGCTTCGAAGCTAGCAGGATGTTTAGGATATTTTCCTTTAGCGTTAGAGCAAGCAGCAGCCTATATTAAAATCAACAAGATTATATATATTGATTATTTGTCTTTGTTTGAAGATTATGGGCTTAGAGTATTGGAAAAAATTGACAGAGGGACTAACTATGAAAGTTCAATTGCCGCAACTATGGAACTGTCTATTGAAAAGATAGAACAAGAAGCTTCCTTGCAGTTATTGTATTTGTGCTCCTATATGGCACCGGAAGATATAGATGATGTGTTGTTTAGCGAAAACTCAGAGTTGTTACCATCGCCATTGAGAGAAATAATGGCAGATCGTTTGAAAAGAAATGATGTTTGGAGTCAATTAATTAGGAATTCTTTTTTAAAGAAACAGGAAAACGGAAAAGGCTATTCTATGCATAGATTACTACAAGAAATCGTGCGGAATAAGATAGGCAATGATTCGCAATGGGCGCAGTGTTGTTTGTCGCTTTTCTATAAATCATACCGTTTTGAATATGGAGATATAGAAGTTCAAAATCGTTTTTTAAGACTTACTCCTCATGTAGAAACACTTTTGAATTTAACTGTATCAACTCTGGCTACTGATGAAGAACAAGAAAAAATCGTGCGTTTATACCATATAGGAGGATTTGGGAATAATCTTTTGGGAAATTATGACCGTGCTTTGGAATGGTATTATAATGCTTTGGAAATTAGTGAGAAAATCTTAGGTAAAGAGCACCCTAATATAGCAACTACCTATAACAACATGGCGTTAGTTTTTAATGACCGAGGCGACTATGACAAGGCATTGGAGTATTATGACTATGCTTTAGCAATTTTTGAGAAAGTTTTAGGCAGGGAGCATCTATCTACTGCAGCTACCTATAATAACATGGCATTAATTTTTGAAAATCGGGGCGACTATGACAAAGCATTGGAGTATTATGGTTATGCTTTGGATATTTGCGAGAAAATTTTAGGCAAAGAACATCCGTCTACTGCGACTACTTATAACAACATGGCATTAGTTTTTAGTAATCGGGGCGACTATGACAAGGCATTGGAGTATTATGGCTCTGCTTTGGAAATTTGCGAGAAAGTATTAGGCAAAGAACATCCGAATACTGCAAGTACCTATAATAATATGGCATTAGTTTTTGAAAATCAGGGTGACTATGATAAGGCATTGGAGTATTATGGTTATGCTTTGGAAATTAGCAAAAAAGCATTAGGCAAGGAACATCCGTCTACTGCAACTACCTATAACAACATGGCGTTAGTTTTTGGTAATCAGGGCAATTATTATAAGGCGTTGGAATATTATGGCTATGCTTTGAAAATTCGTGAAAGAGTTTTAGGTAAAGAGCATCCATCTACTGCGACTACCTATAACAACATGGCATTGATTTTTAGCAATCAGGGCGACTATGGCAAGGCATTAGAGTATTATAGTTATGCTTTGGAAATTAGCAAAAAAGCATTAGGCAAAGAGTATCCGTCTACAGCAACAACCTATAACAATATGGCGGGAGTTTTTAACGATCAGGGTGACTATAACAAGGCATTAGAGTATTATGGTTATGCTTTGAAAATTAGTGAAAAAGTATTAGGCAAAGATCATCCGTCTACCGCAAGTACCTATAACAACATGGCGAGAGTTTTTAGCAATCAGGGCGATTATGGCAAGGCTCTTGAATGGTATGTAATGTCATATAATATACTTCTAAGTAAACTCGGACCAGAAAATCCAAAAACTAAAAATGTTTTTGAAAACATGATAAAAGCTTATAGCTTGTCCGACAAAACAATGGATTTTGAAAATGTCTCAAGGAATAAGCTATGTAAACATACAATTATAGAAAATGAGGAGAACTAAACTATGGAAATTTGGCAGATAATTATAGAAAATAAAGCTCTTATTATTGTAGGTATTATTGTAGGTGTTATAGTATTTATTATTTGTCATGGCATTATTTTAAAAGTACTTAAATGGATATTTAATAATATTTTTCTAAAAATTGTTAACAAAACTTGTAAAATCGCTTGTGTTATAGGTAATTGGGTTAGGATTATTTTTACCATAAACAAACTTGAAAATCAGGTAAAAGAACTGAAAAGATTTGCGGTGGAGTATAAAAAATCAAAAAATGAGTTCGAAACATTTTTTACTGATCCGCGAGATGGTAATAAATATCGTATAGTAAAAGTTGGTAATCAAACTTGGATGGCAGAAAATTTAAGATATAAGATGCCGTCAATAAAACCTTACGATAATGGAATATACTATAATTGGGAAGCAGCGCAAAAAGCTTGTCCTTCCGGTTGGCGCTTACCTAGCATTGAAGATTGGGGGCAGCTTGTTAATTATTGCAGAGGCGGTGAAACTGCAGGAGAAAAACTAAAAAATGAAGGTTGTGGAGGCACTGATGAATTTAATTTTTCAGCTATTATGCGTGGATATTATGTCACCGATAAAACAGTTTTTAAATTTATAGGAGAGCGTGCTATTTGGTGGACTTCTACAGAGCTTGACCATCAAAAAAGCTATGTTCAGTGTATAGATGGCGAGAAGTGTTATAAGTATAATGAATTTAAAGAGAATATGTTTTCTATTCGTTGTGTTAAGAGTGAATCATATGATTCTCAAATTGTGCCTCATCAAAGATACAACTTGGGTAGTCAATCCGGTACAATATAGACCATATTACATGATTTGCTTTTTTATTTTTCTACCTTTACCAAAAAATGTGGTAAAGGTTGGGAAAGTTGGCTCTTGGAGGGGCTGAATTTTATTGGCTCTATAAGTGCTATTTTCGTAGCAACCCTCTAAAGGAGCTTATGAAAATGAATAAAGACAAAAGAGATTTTTTTATCAGTTACAATAAAACTGACAAACAGTGGGCAGAATGGATTGCAGCCGTATTGGAACAAAATGGCTATTCCTGCTATATTCAAGCGTGGGATTTTCGCCCGGGTGGTAATTTTGTATTGGATATGGATAATGCTTCAGTTCAATCCGAAAGATTTATAGCCGTATTGTCTCAAAATTATCTTGATTCAAAATATTGCCAACCAGAATGGGCATCGGCATTTACGAAAGATCCAAATAGCGAAAAGCGCTTGCTTATACCTGTAAGGATATCTGATGTTAAACCAGAAGGGTTATTTGCCGGCATTGTTTATATTGATTTATTTGGCGTAGGAGAAAATATCGCAGAAGAACGCCTTTTAAACGGTGTTGATAAAAAAGACATTCTCCGCCACCGCCCTTCTTATCCGGAAACCCTTAAAGCTAGCTTTCCCAGTAGCCTGCCATTTAACAATTTGCCATTTATTCGTAATAAATATTTTACAGGCAGAGACAGTATTTTCGAAGACATTTGCGCTGGATTTGAGAACGGCAACGTTAATTCACAGACACAGGTTATTACAGGAACGGGTGGATTTGGCAAAACTCAAATTGCATTGGAATATGCTTACAGACATGCCAATAAATATGATTATATTTGGTGGATTCAAGCAGAAACGGAAGCTACAGTGCTAATGTCATATAAAAATTTTGCAGTAAAAATGAAGCGGTTGAATAGAGATCAGCAAGATAGTGAATTGATTATTGAAACAGTTTTAAGCTGGATGAGTTCTAACAGCAAGTGGCTGTTTATTTATGACAACGCCGATAATATTACTGGAGATACTGCATGGCTGCCAAAAAACAATCACGAAAACATTTTAATAACTACAAGAGACGCACATAATGATATTGGAAATATAATTCATATAGATGTTTTTAAAGAGGAAGAAGCCATTGATTTTCTAGAAAAGCGTGCAGGAATCAAAGACTTCCCAAATGCTTTGAAACTGGCAGACCGTTTGGGATTTCATCCTTTAGCGTTGGAGCAAGCAGCCGCCTACATTAAAATCCATAAGATTACATATACTGAGTATTTGTCTTTGTTTGAAGATTATGGACTTAAGGTATTGGAAAAAGTTGACGGAGTGATTAACTATAAAGATTCAATTGTTGCAACTTTGGAAATATCTTTAAAAAAAATAGAACAAGAAGCTTCCTTGTTGTTATTGTATTTGTGTTCCTATATGGCACCGGAAAATATTGATGAAATGTTGTTTAATGAAAATTCAACATTACTACCATCGCCATTAAAAGAAATGATGGCGGACCGTTTGAAAAGGAATGATGTTTGGAGTCAATTAACACGATACTCTCTTTTAAAAAAACAGGAGGACGGGAAAGGCTATTCTATGCATCGGCTGTTGCAGGAAATCGTGTGGAATAAAATAAGCAATGACCTGCAATGGATGCAGTATTGTTTACCGCTTTTCAGAAAATCGTATGATTTTGAGTATGGAAATATTGAAAGTCACAATCGTTTTTTAAGACTTGCGCCACATGTAGAAGCATTTTTGAATGTAGCCACATCAATTTTGACAGCAGATGAAGAGCAAGAAAAGATTGCATACTTGTACCATATAGGAGGATTTGGAAATCATCATTTGGGAAACTATAGTAATGCATTGGAGTGTTACGGTTATGCTTTAGTAATTCGTGAAAAAGTATTAGGCAAAGAACATCCGAGGACAGCAAGAACTTATGATAATATGGCCAAAGTTTTTCGAGAACAAGGTGATTATGGCAAGGCATTAGAATATCACGGTTATGCTTTGGCAATTCGTGAAAAAGTATTAGGCAAAGAGCATCCGAATACTGCTGATACCTATAACAATATGGCGACAGTTTTTCGAGATCAAGATGATTATGACAAGGCATTGGACTATTTCGGTTATGCTCTGGCAATTTATGAAAAAGTATTAGGTGAAGAGCATCCAGATACCGCAACTGTCTATAGTAACATAGCGGTAGTTTTTTACAACCAGAGCGATTACAGCAAGGCTCTTGAATGGCATGTAAGAGCATTCCGTATTTTTTTAAGTAAACTTGGGTTAGAAAACCCGAAAACTAAAATAGCTTTTGAAAACATGGCACATACTTATAGCCTGTCTGGCAATACAATAGATTTTGAAAAGTGGCTTAAGGAACAAATTAAATAGGAGGAAACTTTCATGGCAACAAAAAAACTAACACTTAAAGACATAATGTCTTTTTCCCCTGAAAACGAAAAGGTTTTTGAGGAATTATCAAATTTATGCATAAATAAAAAAATTGTTCCGTATATTGGCGCAGGCTTATCTGTTTTTGCAGGTTTTAAAACATGGAACAAATTCATTAATGACGAATATGAAAAGTGTTTTCCTACTCAGAAACCCGATAACATGGATAATATCATTGCCGCTGATAAAATAGAAGAAAAACAAGGCAAAGATGATTTTTACGAAAATGTCCGAATCACTTTTGGCGGCAACCTAAATGATGCCGAATGGAAGTATATTTTGAACAAAGCCATAAATCAAGCCATTTCTGTTATTCCGACGTTATTTTATGGACCTATTGTTACTACCAACTTTGACCAAATCATTGAAAAAATACACAACAATAATCTTCCTGTCGTTTTTCCGTACAATTCGGAAGAACTCGAAAAGGCCATACACAACAGAAAACGAATTGTGTATAAAATACATGGCTGTGTATCTGAATCGCAGAAAATCGTGTTTACTAAAAATGTTTATGATAAAGTTTATGACGATAATTCAGAACTTGTAAAGTCTGTATCAAAATTTTTCCAAGGATTTCAATTCTTATTTCTTGGTTGCAGTCTTGGTGTCACAAATACAAAAGGAGATACAAAGGATTATTCTATGGAGTTGTGGGAAAAATTACAAAATAGTGGAACATATCATTTCGCGATTTTAGATTGTACAAAGGAACAGCTTTCCGTAAGAAGAAAAGAACTTGAAGAAAGAAATATATATCCAATACTGTTTGAATCAGGCAAGCTTGAGTCTATAAAAATAATTCTTGATGAATTGCTGTCAAGAAATGATAAGCGATTATTCCGAATTCCACAATATGATTCACCATACATTGAACGGGAAGATAGTGTAATCGAAAAAATAAAAGGCAAGTTAAATGATAATGAATTTTCGGCGTGTGCCGTTACAGGTTTTGGCGGAGTTGGCAAAACAAGAATTATGAGCGAATATGCTCGCGAAATAGAAGAAACAACAAGTACGAAAGTTTTTTGGTTCAATGCCATTTCTGCCGATAATATAAGACGATGTT
>JAITFT010000200.1 GCA_031281155.1 Candidatus Fibrimonadaceae bacterium | reverse complement strand
TAGCAGGCTACGCCCCAACAATCCTCTCCCGCCGCACCGAAACGCAGCAAAAAGCCACCGCCATCATCAGCACCGATGCCGTATCCTCCGACAACTACGCCCTAATCCGCCCTGCCATCGTCATAATGGAAACTGTGGAAGAAGACGCAAGCACAAGGCGCATAGCCTGCTACCGCGGCAACTACTGCGCAACACTAAGCGAGCAAGTATGCGAAGCCATAAAAGGCGAAGAAATAGAAAGCTGCGCAACTCTAAGAAAGCCCTGCCTAATAGACGAATTCTGCTCACCAAACATGCTCCTAGCCGACTGCCGCGAAATAGGCGGTCAAGCCACAGAATCCTGCCAAGCCACACCCATAATCCAGCCCCCTCCGCCGTACGGACGCGATTTATCGCGTCCATCCTCTCCGCAGTACGGGCGCGATTCATCGCGTCCCTCTCCGCTCTACTACAATCTCCACGGCCAACCACTCGGCACCGCCAAACCCACAACCCCCGGCGTTTACATCGAAAAACACGGCAAACACATACGGAAAATCGCCGTGCAATAATTCCTTTTCAAATTTTTGCTTCCCGCTCTCCAAAGCGGGGTTCCTTTTATAATCCTCTTTGGCCACTCGCTTTCATTTGGCGGGAAAAAGGGCTCGCTCTCAGCCAAGTGCCGAGCGTTGTATGGGCAAACCCGCTGGCAAATATCACAACCAAAAACACTGTGCTTTGCCCATTCCTTTTGCTCAGAACTAAATTCTCCCTTATGCTCTATAGTAAGATAAGAAGCGCAACGCCGACTATCCAAAAAACCATCTTCAGTCAAAGCCTTGCTAGGGCAAGCATCAATGCACTTTCGGCACTTAGCGCAATATTCCCCTCCAGGGAGGGGTGCCGAAGGCGGGGTGGGATTTTGCATTGTTAACAAAATTCCTCCAATAAAAAATCCGCTGCCGAATTTTGGGTTTATTAGCATGGTGTTTTTGCCGATAAATCCGAGACCAGCCATTGCTGCCAACTCTCTTTCCGCTACTGGCAGTGAGTCTATAAAGGGTTGGCCATTAAGCTGAGCGGCCCATTCTCGCAGAATTGCCCCTATTGTTAAGTGATAATCTTTGCCGTGGGCATAGGCTGCTATTGGCTCGTGTTTTTTTTGCAGGGCTCTTGGATATTTCCAAAGACTTAGCATAGCTGCGTTGTATTTTTTGCCGTTAAAGTTTGCGGGGTCTTTTCTCGTTTCGGCTGTTTTTGCCATCCAGCTCATATTAGCATTGAAACCTCGATGCAGCCACTCGTCTAAGCGAGCCGAGTGCTGCAAAGCAAGAGGTAGGGGAGTGTAGCCAAAAGCGAGGCATTCGGGGTGATTGTATTCCATAATTTTCTCAAATCGTGGTGTTACTCTAAACCTCGCTATAAGAACATACCTTGTTTCTGCCTGTTTGTTTTGCTGTGTAAAGCGCTCTGTCGGAGCATTTGATAAAATCTTCTATAGAACAGTCACGTTTTGGCAATTGAGTATTTACGCCAACGCTTAGCGTGACTTTTGTAGTAGTGCCATCTGTTAAAGGTATATCCAGTTTCTCTATGCGTGCTCGAATTTGTTCGGCTATTTTCAAAGCTTTGTCCATAGCTGTATCTGGTAGCAATACGGCAAATTCTTCGCCGCCCCAGCGAGCGGCAAAATCGACGGAACGCCTTAGTACTTTTTTGAAAATTTCTGCCACGGCTTTGAGTGCTGTGTCGCCTTGCTGATGGCCGTAGGTATCGTTGTAATTTTTGAATCGGTCTATGTCTATCATCAAAATACTGATAATAGCCTGATGCCTTATAGCGCGACTCCATTCCTGAGAAAGATGCTCATCAAAGCTGCGCCTGTTGGGGATATGCGTTAGCTGGTCAATTAGGCTCAGCTGCTTAATAATGCGGAGTTGTTCCAGTATTTGAATTTGATTGTGAACTCTGAGTTTTACAATTGCAGGGCTAAAAGGCTTGCTGATATAATCAGCGGCACCTAGAGCAAGTCCTCTTTCTTCGTCTTGCACATCGTTCATGCCGGTAACGAAGATAATGGGAATATCGCAGGTTTTTTCGGTTTTCTTTAGAATGTCTATCACTTCGTAGCCATTTATTTCAGGCATTACAATGTCTAATAAAATAACGTCTGGCAAATGCTTTACTGCCACCTCAATGGCATCGTTGCCGTCTTTGGCGGCTAAGATATTGTATTCCGGTTCCAGAATGTGCGTGAGCGCCATTAAGCTTGATTTTTCATCGTCCACAATCAGCAGTGTATTTTTTCTTTTTTTGCTCATTCTCCAATCCCCCATTTATCCTTCAATTCTAAAAGCTTTGCAAGCGCAGATTTGAAATCAAAATCTTCAATCTGCCGTACGAGGCTTTCAGCTCCTGGTATTGTTTGAATCTCACTTAGAAGGCTTAGGCTTTTTGTATCTCTGCTTTTCAGCATGGGCTCCAGTTTTTTAAATAATTCATGTACTTTTTCTATATCTAGGGACCCGGTTATAGTAGAAGTTTCTTCGCTTTTCAATAATGGAGCGAGTTCAGTTAAAACGACATTTAATTCGACTTCAAGCAAACTCAGAAAATTTTCAGTTAGCGGCTTTTTTATGTCATCTTTAAGCAAATATTCCATTTCGGCGGCGACTTTCTGCAAGCGAATTTTGCCGATGAAACCGGCATTGCTTTTTAAGGTATGCACAAGCCTGTACGCCAATTTGATATTTTTATCGCTGATGGCTTTGGAGATTTCAGCGAACTTTGTTTGATTTTCCTTGACAAAATTGACTTGCAAACGTTTTCTCAATTTTTCGTAGTCGGCAGTTAACCTAGGGTCATTTGCGTTAGAGAGGCTAATTGGCACAAGATATTTCATTAGGCAACGCCATAATTCCTGCGAAGTGAAAGGTTTGCTCAAACAATCGGGCATTCCGCTTGCTTTGTAAAGCTCTCGGTCGTTAGACATAATATTCGCAGTCATTGCGACAATGGGAGTTCCTGTTTGGAGCAGAATGATTTTTGATGCGGCTTCCATGCCATCCATCACAGGCATGTGAATATCCATAAAAACCAAATCAAAGGGCTTTTCCCCATTTTCGACACGATTTAAAACCATGTCCACGCCTTCTTTGCCGTTCTTTGCTACCACAGTTTTCAAACCCACCCTCGCGAGGTGTTCGCAGATAATCTGCTGGTTCATGTTGTTGTCTTCGCAAAGCAAAATTTCGCCCTTGAACCAGGGTTTTTCTACTCCGCTAATAACAATGTCATTATCTGGTATTTCAGCAGCTACATCGATGGTATCGAATGTCACTTCAAAACTGAATTTACTGCCAATTCCAGGCACGCTTTCTACGGTTAATTCGCTGCCCATCATGTTGATAATGCTTTTGGCAATGCTAAGCCCAAGCCCTGTGCCGCCATATCTGCGCGTGGTGCTTGAATCTGCTTGCACAAAGGGTTCGAATACTTTCGCTATCTGTTCAGGGCTCATGCCTATTCCGCTGTCTTTTATTTCAAAGAAAACAGTTACGTTATTTTCCTGCGAACTTTTAATTGATGCTGATAATTTTATGGTACCAACATTTGTGAATTTCACAGCGTTGGAAAGCAAATTTATAAGAACTTGATGCAATCTTACCGGATCGCCCAGCAGCTTTTTTTCTACTGATGGTTCGGCATAGCAGTACAGAGTAATGCCTTTATCTAGCGTTTTCGGCGTGATGACGCTTTGGCAGCGGGTGAAAACTTCGTGCAGGTTAAATGGCACTTTTTCCAATTCCATTTTTCCAGACTCAACTTTGGAAATGTCCAAAATATCGTTTACAATATGCAAGAGCCACTCTGAGTTTTCCAAAATTTTATTGAGGTATTCTTTGGTTTTAGGAGGAATGTTGTCGTCGAGTGCAAGTTCCGTGAAGCCTATTACGCTGTTCATAGGCGTTCTGATTTCGTGGCTCATATTGGCTAGGAATGCTTTGCGTTGTTCGAGCATTGCCTTTAGCGTGTCTGTTTGGACTTCCAATTCCCTAGTGCGTTCCACAACCAGGCTTGCAAGCCGCTTTTTTTCGTTGTGCCGTTTGATGAATAGAATGGACAATAGAACTATTACAGAGAAAAGCAGAGCGCAAACCCCGATAATCCACGGGCGTTGTGCCTGTATTACCTTAACTCGATAGTCATAAGTTTTGTGCATCCATCTGTCTGAGATGGTTTTTGTGTCAATCATTTTAAGTGCTTTGTCAATAATGGAGCATAAAATAGCTTCGTTTTTATTAAACCCAAAAGTTGATTCAAAAGTATAGTCAAATACAATATTGGCTTTAAAGCCTGGAAGCTCGCGATAGTTTGTCAGCACAAGAAACTGGTGCAGACTGGACATAAGCATGTCTATTTCGCCGTTCTCCAAGGCATCTAAAGCCTTTGCCGTGTTGTTGAATACAACGGTATTTGTGCTATTTGGGAACCAGCTTTTAAATAATTCGTAATATGCGGTGCTTTCGGGCAAGCCTATTTTTACATAAGGAATTTCTTTGATATTGACATCGCGATATTCAGATTTTGAGAGCAAAGCATAGTGGTCTGTCATTATGGAGGTTTCTGGCCATAAAAAATGTTCTGCTCTTTCTTTAGAACGAATCAATTCGGAAATTATGGCAACCTCTCCCTCTTTTAGCATTTTCAGCAAAGTGGGCCATTCTGTAGTTTGGTCGTGGACAAGCTTAAAGGACAAGCCTGTTAGTTTTTCTACCTCGCCCAGTACATCGAAAACAATTCCTTGCCATCGCTTTTCGCGCGTATGGTAAAAGCTTACGGGATAATTATCGCGTTCTGCCGCAAAAGGCACAACTGGGTTTTGGCGTATGTATGCAAGTTCTTCGGGAGTAAATTTCGTAAACAGTTTGTGTTTTTTATAATCAAGTTCGCCTTGCCTGTAGAGTTCGGTTAAATGGCGATGCCCATCGTTCTGCAACGCTTTTCGCACAATTGAGATAATTGGTTCAAGTGCCGGATTTTGTGTGTTGATGGAAATTGGGCTGTAGTATGGCGGCGAAAAGCTTGTGGATACGGTTTTGCCTGTGAAGGCTATTTCACCGCTTTCTATTCCTGCCAGCAAATCATCTTGCTCATAAATGGCAGGTATAAACGGAATGTCAAAAAGCTCCGTTAGCCACTCGCAAAACAGCACGGAGAAACCTCTTATTTCTCCGCTTTTATCGCGGAAAGCTTCAGTGCTTGGCTCCACTGCGTAAACAAAAAAATGGAACTGTTGTTTCAAAGCCTCTACTTCTTCGATTTCCTTATCTGTTAAACCGGGAATATCGCGAAACGAGGTATATTTAAACGGCTGCAAATTCTCTGTTGGCTTTTCTTGGCAAGCTGCCAGCAGAAGAACTAGAGCAGCAAGTAATGTAATTGTTCGTAATGCTGTTCTCATGGGGTGCAATGTAGAAATTTTCTATCTTATCCTAAATGTTTTGCACAACCAAGTCAGAAAAGCGAGCTAGTGAGCCCCCACGTGAAGGCTCGCTAGCAAATTCATAACTCTATATATAGCAACTAGCCCCTAAGGTTGCGCCGCTTGCCAAGGCTAGCGAGCGGCGGCCTGTTGCGTTCGCTACGCAAACACAGCAGGCTCAGTCCTGCAAGCAACGAACACTGAGCAGACCCTCCTTGTCGTGGTAGTTCCTGCTCA
>JAITFT010000181.1 GCA_031281155.1 Candidatus Fibrimonadaceae bacterium | reverse complement strand
ATAACGCCGATACTTTGGCGGCTATGAAAGAAGCTAAAGACATAAGGGCAGGGAAAATAAAAGCAAAAAGATATAAGACTATGGAAGAGTTTTATGCTGATCTTGATGCTGAGGAAGATGCTTGATGTTAGATTTTGAGACTACTACCAGATATAGAAAAGATGTGAAATTAATGAGAAAGCAAGGAAAAAATTTAGTTTTATTAGATTCTATTGTTGATAAGTTACGAAATAGAGAAGTTTTAGATCCAAAATATCGCGATCATCCGTTGCTTGGCAATTATGTTGGGCATCGCGAGTGTCATATTACACCAGACTGGTTGCTTATATATTATGTTGACAACGAAGCTCTGATTTTAACTGCTGTACGTACAGGTTCTCACTCGGAATTGTTTTAACTACAGAAAAATGTATATTAACTTAATTAAAGGAGCCGCAAACATGCTTAGAAATACCCCTACACTAATCCTTTTGTTGGCAATTGCAGCGTATGCCCAGCCGTCTTTTATGCTTGGAGCAAAAACATTTACGCTGGATTTTAAGGGGTATTCTGGTTTTATGCTTGAGTTTGGCGGTGGAACGGGCATTCCAATGGCAACAGGTGAAGAATTGTTTTTTGGAGTGAACTCCGGTTTTGGGTTTTCGGGCAAAAGTTATTCGGAAAATGTTTTAGGGAGTGATATAAAATTTGATGCTTCATCGATAGTTTTACCTGTGAAGTTATTTTTTTCCTATGGGATTTTGGGAGTAAGTGCCGGTGCTTTATTGACATTTTGGGATGTAAAAATGAAAGGAAATGTGCTTGGCATTAACGCATCGGATTTTGACGATAAGGGAACAGAGACGTATTTAGATTTTGGTTTTATGGTTTTTCCGGTTGAAAAAATTTCCATTGGTTTTGACATAATCACCAGTGGTTCTGCTACGGGTTTTGCGTTAGGTGTTGCTTATCATTTTGGCAGAAATAGGAGCCAGCAGTATTATGACGATTATCAAGAAGAAAAAAATGTTCTTCAGTTTCGTTTCATACTGTTCACGAAGCTTTTATTGATACGGAAGATGAGAAAGTTTATGTTTGTATTAGGATTAAAGAAAATTTAAGTTGTTTAAATTTAGATGATAGTGCAGAGTTTAAAGACTTGCCTTTGAATGTTCTTGAAAATTTTGAAATGAAAAATTCTTCTTTGCAATGGGATGAGATACCAGCTAACATTCCGTATAGCGAGTTTTTTCCGAGAGGTGTTTGTGACTAAGTTTTCTATCTATATGGTATGTTCTTTGCTTATTCTAGCATTCATATATTTTTATTTAGAAGAACGTAAAGCGTTGAACTTAAATGAAAACGAAATGTTAGTGCAGAAGCTTGATACGGAAAGCCTTTGTGACGGCGATTGCCTTGGCGAGTTACCGAAGCAAAAAAGCGGACGGCCAAGGGCAGAAATTATGCAAATTGTAAATGCAAATATGCCGACTTTAGGAGCTTTATATAGAAGACATTTGAAAGAAAAGCCAGGTTTCAGTGGCAAGGTCATTCTCAAATTTACCATTGCTGAAAGCGGTAAAGTCACTAACATTGAAATAGTATCTAGTACAACAGGGTATGCTAAATTTGATAGAGCCGTTAAAGATAACGTAGCTACTTGGGAATGGGAAGCCAGTGAGAGCGGCAATACTACGCCAACAATACCTTTTAACTTTGTGGAATGATATTTGGGAGATAATCTATATTTATAAGAGGTAAACTATGAAAAAAAATGATGTTTTAACTGCCATTCAGCAACAGTAGGAGAATATATGCCAGCACCATTAGTAGCAGCACCGTTAGTATTCGCAAAAGTAGTAGGCGCAGCAATAACTGTTAATGTTGCAAGCGAAGACCAAAAAGGAGAAATTATGGCTATAGTATTTAATATTAGATCTGAGGATGTAAAAGAAATGGAACAGGGCTTGAAAGGTCTTGATAAAAATTTTATCGAAATAAATTGTAAAAAAACTCTCAAAATAAAGGAGGTCGGCAGATGAAAAACTATTTTTTCACACTTTGCTTGATTTTGCTATGTTTGTCGGTGATGGGCTGCGGTTGGTTAGATGGCGAAGATATTAAAATAAAGTATGAAGTAACGGGAACTGCTTCTTCGGTTTATATTACCATGCATAATGCAAATGGCAGTATTGAGGAATTAAGCGATGTTTCTGTTCCTTGGTCTAAAGAACTTATTGCAGAAGGAGTTTTTGACGGTTGTTTTTATCCTTCTTATATCTCTGCACAAAACAATGGCAGTTCTGGTAGTATAACTGTGAAAATATATAAAGATGGCAAAGAAATTCAAACGGCTACAAGCATAGGAGCATACGTAACAGCGACCGCTTCAAAAGAGACTCGAGTTTCTTGCTAATTATAGGAGAATATATGGCTATAGTATTTAATATTAAGGCAGATGATATAAAAGAAATTGACCAAAGCTTAAATGCTATGAGTCAGAGTTTTATCAAAATAAAGGAGGTCAGCAAATGAAAAACTATTTTTTTACACTTTGCTTGGTTTTGCTGTGTTTGTTGATGGTTGGTTGTGGGCCTCCCACAAAAATAAGATACGAAGTAGTAGGAACAGCACCTTCGGTTAATATTACCATGCATAATTCACAGGGTAATATTGAACAATTAAGCAATGTATCCCTTCCTTGGTTCAAAGAATTTGATATAGAAAAATATACTCGTGACCCTAATTATGATGATATTGAGAATGATATTAAAGGTTCTTCTTACACCGCTTATATTTCAGCACAAAACAATGGCGATTTAGGGGGTGTATCTGTAAGAATATATTGCAATGGCAAAGAACGCCAAACAGCTACAAGTATTGGAGCGCGTGTATCGGCTACTGCTTCCGAAGTAGCTTCAATCAGGTATGGTCAGTGTAATTAGGAGGAAGTATGGCTATAGTATACGATATTAATATTAAGGATAATGTTTCGTCAGTGGTAGAAAAAATTAACCGAGATTTGGAAATTCTAAATCAAAACTTTATAGGAGTAGATGTGCAGGCGAACATATTCTGTGAATCATTATATAAAATAAGTGAATTATCAAAAGCCGAAGTAAAGGAGTTTGATGAAGCGATGAAGAAAAAAGCCGAAGCGATGAAAAGCCTTGCCGATCTTGACAAGGAAATGAGAGATATAAATCTTGAAGAACAGAGGGCTAATATGGAAGAATTGTATGATTTGCAGGTAGAGTATGGCGAAAAGGAACTGGAGCTTACAGAAGAACGGCAAAATCATTTATTAGAAATGCTCAAATGGTACAAAACTGCTGGAGTGCTAATAAATCAAATGTTACTTGATGAAGAAGTACAGCAAATGGAAAAACATGCAAAGAACATTGCTGCAAGTTTAGGAACTACTACAAAAATGTTGGAAAAAAGTGCAGCAGACTATGTTATTTTTTACAAAACAGTAGCGATAAGTGAGGCAACTATAAATGCAGCTTTGAGTGTCCTAAAAACTATGACTAGTGTTCCTTATCCACTTAATATTCCGCTTGCGGCAGCACAATCTGCTGCCGCTGCTATCCAAGTTAATGAAATAAAAAATAGAAAAATTACGAAGAAGTACCGTGGCGGCATGATCCCCGGCATGAATACGCTCATTATGGCAAACGAACAAGGCAGAGAAGCAATTTTAAACCCAATGGCGGTTAGGGCAATTGGTGGAGAATCTGGCGTGAATGCGTTGAATCATGGGACCTATAATACTTACAATAACAGCCAGTCGAGCAACAGCACAATCGTTATAAACACAGCGGTGATGACGCAAAAAGCTTATAGAGATGAAATAGAACCCGTTTTGAAAAGAGCAGAAAAGAGGCGGTAAATGGCGTTGCATGTTGAATTGATTTGTGGCGATTATAGGCTTTTGATACCAGCCAATCCCTACCCTATGTACCCTTATGCGGAACAGCTAAATCACATAACCTTAGATTCAGCCACAGTTCTTCCAGCGAAAATGGCGACAGCGGCACTTTCGAGGATTCCCGCGATGGTAAAACCTACAAATGGGTTAAGATCGGCGATCAAATTTGGATGGCCGAGAATTTGAACTTTGATGTTAGCGGTAGTGCTTGTTACAATAACAATTCAAGCAACTGCGTCACTTATGGCCGTCTTTACAATTGGGTTACTGCTCTCACAGTTTGCCCTCCTGGCTGGCATTTGCCTAGCGATGCCGAGTGGACTGCGCTGACGGACCATGCAGGTTCGAATGCCGGAACCAAACTCAAGGCTAGTAGCGGCTGGGACTATGATGGTAATGGCACTGACGATTTCGGCTTTTCGGCCCTTCCGGGTGGCTACGGTTCTAGTGGCTATTTCATCATTGTCGGCTACGGCGGCCTCTGGTGGTCTGCTGCGGAGTACGATGCCAGCAACGCATGGTTCCGGGACATGTACTACAACAACAGCGACGTGTACAGGATCGGCGGCAGCAAGGAGTATCTGTACAGCGTTCGCTGCGTTAGGGATTGACCGTGATTTTTTTCTATATTTCACGTCATGACTATGCAATTTGAAACTACCGCTGTGAACGGAAATATTTCCGTACCTGTTCAATATAGAGATAGATTATCTTCACCTGTTACAGTAATTATAATAAGCCAATATGAAAGCGAATCACCGGCAAAGCAACAGGCT
>JAITFT010000153.1 GCA_031281155.1 Candidatus Fibrimonadaceae bacterium | reverse complement strand
CCCTATTTATATAAAGTCGCTCGACAAAGATAAAAAGGAAACAATTGAGCGGCTGAATGAAAAACCTGCCTTGTGGAGACAGAGCGCAAAGTCGGTGGAAGAATCTCAGTATAAGGAATTTTACGGAATTGTTTCGCGCGAGGGCGGCGAGCCGCTTGCGTGGAGCCATAACCACGTTGAAGGAGCGCAGGAGTTTTGGAGCCTGCTTTACATTCCGTCAAAAGCTCCTTTTGGAGTTCGCTATGCATCTGAAAATAGCCACGGCCTAAAGCTCTACGTAAAGCGGGTATTTATAATGGACGACTGCAAGGAGCTTTTGCCAAACTGGCTTCGCTTTGTGCGCGGCGTTATAGATACGGAAGATTTGCCTCTAAATGTTAGCCGCGAAATTTTGCAGAGCAATAAAATAGTTGCCAATTTGAAAAAACATACCATCAAAAAAGTACTGGATACTTTGCAAAGCGTTGCGACAGACCGCAAAGAGGACTACGCAAAATTTTGGGTTGAATTAGGCGCCATTCTAAAAGAAGGCTTCTATATGAACTGGGAGTTTTTAGATGAGCTGAAAAATCTGCTTCGTTTTAAAAGCACAAAAACAAGCGAAAAGGAATTTGTGGGCTTGGAAGAATACGTAGCTCGCATGCCAGAAAGCCAAAAAGAAATTTATTACATAATAGGCGAGTCTTTGAGCGCTGTGCAAGGCAGTCCGCACTTGGAGGCTTGCAAGGCAAAGGGTTACGAAGTTCTGTTCTTAACAGATACTGTTGATGAATTTATGATGCAAAGCTTGAGGGATTTTAAGGATAAAAAATTCCACGATTTAGCTCTTGGCGATTTGGAATTTGAAAAAAGCAAGGAAGAAGAAAAAGCAGAAGAAGAAAGCAAAAAAACTTTTGAAAAACTCTGCGAAACTTTGCAAAAAGTTTTGAGCGAAGATGTTAGCGAAGTACGTGTTACAAGCCGCCTCAAAGACAGCCCATGCATGCTTGTTCGTGGCGCAGGCGGAATGGGTGCGCAAATGGAAAAACTGATGTCTTTGCAAGGCATGGAAATTCCAAAAACAAAACGCATTTTAGAAATTAATCCAGAACACGAAATTTGCAAAAACCTGTTGAAAAAAGCAGAATTAGGCGAAGATTTGGGTTCCTACCCTGCTTTGCTATACGGGCAGGCTTTGCTTGCAGAAGGCTCGGTTTTGCCCGATCCTGCCGCCTTTGTTTCCGCAATGAACAACGTTTTGCTTACTAAATAATGGAGTTTTTATGCTTGCTGAACCTCAAAAATTTCTAATTAACTTTTTCGATTGCGATTATTCTGCGCATCTGCGTATTTCAAGGTTGTGCGAATTTTTTCAAGAAACGGCTTTGGCATATTTGAGGAGTCAGGGTTTTGATTATTTGTCTATGATTGAAAAAGACAAATTTACCATAGTCATATCAAGGATAAAACTTCGCATTTCACACATGCCGCTTTGGGGCGAGGAAATTTCCATAAACACTTGGACAAAAGGCTTCGCTCCCGAAAAGGTCGCCTGGAACGATTACGATGTCCGCGACTCGCAAGGTAATTCCATTATACAGGCAACAAGTTCTTGCCTCTTAATAAATTTAAACGATGGGAAAGCAATACCCTTTTCGGAAAGCCCTTATAACTTTGAAGTTCAATCAGAATTAAGCGCCCTGCCAGATAATATAGAGCTTTTGGAGCCAGAGGGAATGCCTCGCATGGTTTTGGTAAAGACCGTTAAGTATAGTGATATAGATTTGAATAACCACGTAAATAATTGCAGATATTCAGATTGGGTTTTAGATGCCATAAATATAGATGAATTAAAAGAGCGCAAAATTCGTTCCATTCAACTGAACTACATACAGGAAATTACTTACGATACAAAAGTAGCCTTAATGCGATTCCCGGAAACCCGCCATCACATAATTCTCTTTGGCGTAAATGAAGAGCATCCCGAACAGGTGTATTTTCAGGCACGTGTTGGTTTTGATAAACCCTTTGTTATGTAAGTTTTTTTCTATATTACCTCGCTATGGAATATTTAGCATTACTTTTAGACTTCATTCGAAATATAGATGTGTATTTAGGGCAAGTAGTTGATCAGTATGGCATTTGGGTTTATGCCCTAATAACACTGATTATTTTTTGCGAGGTTGGCTTGGTCGTTACTCCCTTTTTGCCGGGGGATTCAATGCTTTTCGCAATAGGGGCGATGTGCGCAGCGGGAGCAATGGATATTAGCATTGTTTTAACTGTTTTCCCTGTGGCGGCAGTTTTAGGAGATAATTTTAACCGGTTTTTAGGAGCAAAAATAGGGCATAAAGCCTTTGCCAAAGGAACAGGAAAAATTTTCAATACCAACAATTATAATAAAGCCAACAGATTTTTTGAAAAATTCGGGCCAAAAGCAGTTACTATATGCCGCTTTATGCCTTTCTTTAGAACTTATGTGCCTTTTATAGCCGGCATGAGCGGAATGACTTTCAAGACCTTCCTGCCTTGGAGCATTCTTGGCGGGCTCTGCTGGGTGTATATATGCTCGCTTGCCGGGTATTTCTTTGGAAATATCCCAATTGTCAAAGCGCACTTTGAATTTGTGATTTTGGGTATAATTTGCGTAAGCGCTCTTCCTGTTGTGTTTGAGTGGTTTAAGCACAGAAGGAGCAAAGAGAGGGCATAACATGCGAGTTCCAGTAATAAAAGCACATTCCAACTCACTCGAAATTTTGGGTTTTTATTCTCGTTTTGCAGAGCAAAACATCGAAACCGAAAGGCTCGTAAAGGAAATCCTTTCCAGCATCAAGAACAACGGCTTGAGCGCAGCTATTCGTTATGCAAAAAAGTACGATGGCTTAAAAAATAATAAACTGAAAATTAGCAAAGAGCAAATAATAAAAGCCGCTTCAAAAATAGAGCCGAAATTGAAAAAAGCCTTAAAGCAGGCTATTGATAATGTCCGCCGCTTTCACGAAAAGCAGTTATTAGATAAATCCTGGAGCTTCAGGGGCAAGGATGGCGAAATTCTAGGGCAGAAGGTTCGTCCGCTAAAAAGAGTTGGGCTTTATGTGCCAGGCGGCGCAGGAGTTTATCCCAGCACCCTTATTATGAACGCAATTCCAGCCTTGGTTGCCGGCGTTAAAGAGCTTGTGGTAGTGAGTCCCATAAAAGCAGGTTTAGATAGCTCACTTGCTTTTGTGCTTAAAGAATTTGGCATAAAAGAGTTTTACCATATTGGCGGCGCGCAAGCCATTGGCTTGCTTGCTTACGGCGCAAAGGGCATAGCTCCTGTTGATAAAATTATTGGTCCAGGAAATATATTCGCAACCTTGGCAAAAAAAGAAGTTTTCGGCACGGTGGATATAGATATGCTTGCTGGCCCCTCCGAAATTGTGGTTTTAGCAGATGCCAATGCAAACCCCGCTTGGGTTGCGGCAGACCTGCTATCGCAGGCTGAGCACGGTTCTGGTTTGGAGGCATCCGTTTGCATAACAGATTCCGTAAGATTTGCAAAAAAACTGGCAGATTGCCTGGAAAAACAAATTGAGGCAAGCCCGAAAAAAGCGATTCTAGAAAAAGCACTCGCTAAACACGGCTTGATTTTGTTGGTAAAAAAAATGGAAACTGGGGTAGGAATTGTAAATAAAATAGCCCCGGAACACCTGCAAATCATCGCAAAAAATCAAGATGCGCTAGCAGAAAAAATTGAAAATGCAGGGGCAATCTTTATAGGTCCCTATTCTGCCGAGTCTGTTGGCGACTACTTTGCAGGTCCAAACCACGTTTTGCCCACAAACGGAACAGCCAGGTTTGCCAGCCCCCTTGGAGTCTATGATTTTGTAAAAAGAACAAGCATTATCAAGTACAGCAAAAACGCCATGCTGAAAAACGCTGAAAATATTGCCGCCATAGCAAAGGCTGAAGGCTTTTATCACCATGCAAAAGCAGTAGAAGTTCGTAAAAATTACTAAAAATCGTATTTTTTAGAAAAAAAATTACCCATTTGCAAAATATAAATATATATTGTATATTGAAGATTTTTTCAAATGGAGCGCTTATGCTAAAAAAAGCTACTTTCTGTCTTGCTTTGTGTCTTTCATCCGCTTTTGCGCAAGGTACAGTAAACTTCCCATACCCTCAGCAAAGAGCCTACGGCAACAACACAATTAATGTTACAACCGCTAATGCCTCGCAAACCTTAAAAAGCAGATTTGAAAGCTTTATCGCCACGCATTATGTAACAGGCACCTGCAACAATCGCCTCAACAATGTTCCCTGCGCTCGCATTACCTTCGATAATGCCGCCGAAACCGTTTCCGAAGGCATTGCTTATGGCATGATAATGATGGTCTATTTTAGCGATAACACAACAAGCTACCAAAACCACTTCGACAGACTATGGGCATATTACCAAAACTGGACAAACAACAATGGATTGATGAATTGGAGAATTAACGGCTTTTCCAGTGTTACCGGAGCTAACGCAGCCACCGATGCCGAATTCGACGCCGCCTTTGCCCTTGTTATGGCTCACTATCAGTTTGGAACCGGCGGAAACAGAAATTACCTCGATACCGCCAGAGCCTTAATTCAAAAAATCCGGCAACACGAAATCAGCACAAATAATTTACACAAACCCGGAGACGCTTGGGATAGCGAAAGAAATCCAAGCTATGTAAGCCCTGCCGCTTTTGAAATTTTCAGAGAGGTCGATACCGGCTTTGGATCAAGATGGCAGGATATTATTACGGCAAACTATAACCTGCTCATAGCCAACCAAAATGCAACCAGCGGGTTGTGGTCCGATTGGTGCAGAGACGATGGCAGCCATTCTCGCGGCAACTACGGTTACGATGCCGCCCGCACCCCATGGCGCCTAGCTTGGGCAAATGCCTGGTATGGTCATTCAGCAGCAAGAACCATGCTTCAAAACCTTGATAATAGATTTTTAAGCAGTAGAAATGCAAACAGCATAGTTGGTCCTATGTCATTAACCGGAACTGGGGGCAACGATAGAAATTCAACGTTTGTAGGGCCATTTATGAATGCGCTTTCTTATAGCTCTTCAAATCAAACAAAAAAGAATGATTTTTGGGGGCATTTAATGGGCTTTACCAATGAACCTTATTATAGCAGGGCCTTGCAAGTTTTAACAGGTCTTTTAGCAACCGGCAATATGCCCAATTTAAGAGCATTGCAGGCAGGCGGTGGTAGCAGCAGCAGTTCAGGCTTGGGCGGCAGCAGCAGTTCGGGCTCAAGCAACGGCGTTCTAATAGATAAATTTGCGCAGGCAGGCAGCGAACCCGAAGAAGATAGAGTTTTTGCAAGAACATGGGAGCCCTGGTATGCCTATACAGATGTCAACAATAGCGGGGCTTCCACAATACAAAACCCAACAACCAGAGACATAGCCTGGGATAAAGAAACAAATTCCTGCCGAGAAATAAACGGTTATACCGTAATTATGCAAGACGGCCCAGACTGGGTTGCTAAAATAGATCGCTACGCCCTCAGTCAAGGCGACAACCCATACGAACCCTATGTCGCTCTGGGCTTAGATGCAGAAAATAACGGCAGCACATATAATCTTTCAGGTTGCACGGGTGGTTTTAGTTATAGCTACAAAGGCTCGGCTCACAATTTCAAAGCTCAAATGAGAACTGTTTTAGACCATGCTTACCATTATATGGAAGTTGTCCCAGCCACCACAAACTGGGCAGAGGTAACCGTGCCAGTATCGGAATTGAGACAGCCATCAGGCTGGGGAGAGAGAGTCACATTTAATTTGGGTTTGATAAATGCATTTTCTTGGGAGCTCAAAGGCGGTTTAGGCGTAGCTGCCGGGCTTTCCGCAACCACAGGCTCTTTGGCAATAAAAGATTTTCGCTGCATCGGCAATATAACTTTCCCCTCAAGGCCTGAGCCAAGGTGCGAAGGCGGCGTTGGCAGTAGCTCATCAGGAACAGTTAGCAGCTCATCTAGCTCATCTGGAACCAACAATTCCTCTAGCTCAGCAGGAAACACTCCCATTGCTTTGCAACAAATTGTGCACAACAATGCTTTGAACGCAATGCAAAACGCGGTGAATTTGCAAGTTACCGGCAACTCTACACTTCAAATTTTTAACTTGAATGGCAATCTTGTCCATACACAGAATTTTACGCAAGGCAGTTATCTTGTGCCTCTAGCAAATTTACCAAAAGGCTTATATATTGTTAGGGCGAGCAATGCTTCGTGGAAACAGATTGTTACAATTCCAGTCAAATAATGAGGTTTAATATGACAAAAAAAATATCAGTTATTCTCCTTCTAAGCACCCTTTTGGCTTTTGCCTCAGGGCCCGTCTCCTACTATGGCCGCATGATAGCAAGCGGTAACAAACTCGTAGGAGAAAAAACAAACACCCCTGTGCAAGCTAGAGGAATTAGCCTCTTTTGGAGTTGTCTTACTTGGGAAGGCGCTAAGTTTTATACTACCGAAGCCGTAGATGCCATAGTTGATGGCTTCAAATCGGAAGTAGTGCGCATTGCAATGGCGGCAGACGATAATGGAAGCGGTCAATGGGCTTGCGGAGATTATCAAAGCAGAAAACAGGAAACGCTCAACATGGTGAGAACTGTGGCTGATAAAGCCATAGAACGCGATATTTATGTGGTAATAGATTGGCATAGCCACAAAGCCCACCAGCAACAAGCCCAAGTTATAGATTTTTTTGTAAACGAAATGAAAGATTACCACAATGTTCCGCACGTTATTTTTGAGATTTACAATGAACCGACAAATGTGCAATGGTCAACGCTTAGGAGCTACTCCAATGCAGTGATTTCTGCAATTCGCAATGCTGGCGCCAATAATCTTGTTCTTGTTGGCACTCGAAATTGGGCTCAAGAAGTTGATGAATGTGCAAACGACCCTGTTGAAGATAACAATATTGCTTGCGTTTTGCATTTTTATGCCGCTTCGCATCCTTTAAGCGGGTGGACAGCTGGCTTTTGGAATACCAAAACTTTTCAGCAGGCCGCAGAAACCACGCTTTCCAAAAATAAGCCTATTTTTGTGAGCGAATATGGCATGGTAAATGCAGACGGCGGCGGTACGCCACATGTTGCCAACACAGATGCCTGGCACGCCTTTATGGATGAACATAAAATCTCATCTTGTATATGGGCCTTTAACAACAAAAACGAAGGTGCTTCAATTTTTGTGCCAACTTTCAATCCACCTGCAACCGGCAACAACCCAGCCTGGACAAACACCAGCAATTTAACAGCTAATGGGCAATACATTCTCAACAAACTCACCGCCTACGCTGCAACCGCTGAATGGCGCAACACCACTTCAATCCTCCAGCCGCCACCGTACGGACGCGATTTATTGCGTCCGCTTTCCGAAGCAGCCGGGCGTATTCAATACGCCCCAACATACTACAACCTCAAAGGCACATCGCTCGGCACACACAAGCCTGCCACCCCAGGCGTATATATCGAAAAACACGGAACGCAAATCAGAAAAATAATGATTAAGCAATAAAAATTTTCTACATTACCTTTCACATTTTAACGTAGAGAGGTTCAATTTGTCTGAAGATCCTATTTATAGCGCCCAAATAGAAGCGCTTAAAGAAAAAAGAAGAAATATGAGGCTTGGCGGAGGCGCTGAAGCCATTGAAAAACAACGCAAGCGGGGCAAGCTCTCCGTTTGGGACCGCATTGAGTATTTTTTTGATGTGGGAACTTTCGTAGAAGTCGGCGCATATATAGAGCTACGCAATGATTTCTTTGGGCTTGGCAAAAAAAAGACACCCGGCGATGGCGTTGTAACAGGCTTTGGGCTTGTTAATGGCCGCCTAGTATATGCAGCTGCGCAAGATTTCACCGTTTTGGGCGGTTCGCTCGGAGAAATGCACGGCAAAAAAATTGCAAACCTTATGGACATGGCTATGCAAAACGGAGCCCCTTTTATTTCGCTAAACGATTCTGGCGGAGCAAGAGTTCAAGAAGGCATAGGCTCGCTCTGCGGCTATGGCGATATCTTTATGAGAAACACCAGAGCCAGCGGCGTTATACCGCAAATTTCCGTTATAATGGGACCTTGCGCCGGAGGCGCGGTTTATAGCCCCGGCATAACCGATTTTGTTGTAATGGTAAAAGACACGTCTTATATGTTTATAACAGGCCCAGAAGTAATCAAAACCGTAACAGGCGAAAACGTTAGCATGGAAGCTCTCGGAGGTCCCGAAATGCATTCCAGCAAGAGCGGCGTTGTAACGCACGTTGGGGAAAACGACCAAGACACCCTAGATTGGGTGAAGAAACTGCTTTCATACTTGCCAAGCAGCAATTCCGAGCAGCCGCCTTATGTTAATTTTGTGCCCAACATGGAAATGCCAGAAGACATAGAAAAGCTTGTTCCTGCCAATGTGAATAAACCCTACGATATGTCTGCAGTTATAAAAGATATTTTAGACATAAATTCGTTTTTGGAATTGCAAGAAAATTATGCCCGCAATGTTATAATAGGCTTTGGGCGCTTAGGAGGAACAGCCGTTGGCATTGTGGCGAATAACCCAATAGAATCTGCTGGTTGCTTAGACGTTAACGCAAGCGACAAAGCGGCGCGTTTTGTGCGTTTTTGCGATGCTTTCAATATTCCTCTGATAACGCTTGTCGATGTTCCAGGCTTTTTGCCGGGTACCGATCAAGAATATAACGGCATAATAAGGCACGGCGCAAAACTGCTTTATGCCTACGCAGAAGCTACCGTTCCAAAGCTAACGATTATTTTGAGAAAGAGCTACGGCGGCGCCTATATTTGCATGTGTTCAAAGCACTTGGGCGCAGATTTCGTTGGTGCCTGGCCAGGTGCGGAAATTGCAGTTATGGGGCCAGACGGAGCGGTTAAAATTGTATTCAAAAGAGATATAGATGCCGTTAAGGAAGCTGGTGGTGACACAGAAGCAAAAACTGCGGAGTGCAAACAAGAGTACATCGACAAGTTTGCAAACCCAACCATCGCCGCATCTCGCGGTTATGTTGATGACATCATTGAGCCCGCAAATACCAGAGGCATTCTTTTATCGCACTTGCGTGCCTTGGCAACAAAGCACCAAGAAGGCCCAAAAAGAAAGCACGGCAATATTCCCTTGTAGTTTATGGTACGGCTCGCTATTGAAAATCTGGAAAGACACTTTCCAGAGAAGCTAAAAGGCAAGAGGCTCGGAGCGGTTTTGCACCCGGCCTCCATAACCGCCGATTTGCGCCATACTCTGGCAAGGCTTGAAAAACACAACGGTTCGCTTTTCAAGCTTTCTGCCCTCTTTGGTCCACAGCACGGAATTTTAGGGCATACCCAAGACAATATGATTGAATGGGAAGGCTACGAAGATCCTCGCTTAGGCATTCCCGTTTACAGCCTCTACGGCGAGCATAGGGAGCCAAGCCCCGAAATGCTAAAAAACATAGACGTGCTTTTACTCGATTTGCAAGATGTTGGCGCAAGGTATTATACTTTTATTTGGACTCTTTATTTGTGCATAAAAGCTGCAGAAAAGCGCGGTATTCCTGTTATAGTAATAGACCGCCCAAACCCAATAGGCTGCCATATAACAGAGGGCCCTGTTTTAGATTTGGAATACAAAAGCTTTGTGGGCTTGCACTCAATTCAAGTGAGGCACGGAAAAAACATTGGCGAGCTTGCCCTTCAATTTAAGGCAGAGTGTTTTCCAGGCGCAGAAATTTTTGTTCTGGAAATGCAAGGTTATAAAAAAGATATGTGGTTTGACCAAACCGGCCTGCCATGGGTTATGCCTTCCCCAAATATGCCAACGCTTGAAACTGCCATTGTCTATCCCGGCCAATGCCTGCTAGAAGCCACCAATGTAAGCGAAGCGAGGGGCACCACAAGGCCATTCGAGCTTTTCGGTGCTCCTTGGATTAACGCTCCCGAAATGTGCGACTATTTAAACTCCTTAAAGCTCCCCGGCGTTTATTTCAGAGAAAACTACTATCAACCAACTTTTCATAAATATTCAGGGCAAATCTGCCACGGCGCTCAAATACACGTTTTAGATAGAGAAGAATTTTTGCCTTTTGAAACCACAATTCAAATTTTGAGGCATTTATTTCATCGCTATCCAAACGACTTCGCTTGGAAACAGCCGCCTTATGAATATGAGCATGAAAAGCTGCCTATAGATATTTTGCTTGGAAAGCCTCACGCTCCGTACTTTAGTGATTGATATGGCGCCTGTTTGGCAAAGATCGCATTAAAATTTCTAACTTCCCTATTAGCTATGCTTATAAAATAGTAATATTTTCTGAAAAAATAAAGAGAGGGGTAAAAAAAAGTGATTTTTTCTTGGTTTTTATTGAAATTTTGCCTACATTTCCTAGTTAGGAGTTTTTTATCATGTCAAAAATTGACTTCTTAAGCTTTATGAGCCGGCAGAAAATTTCCCAAACGGAGCTAGCAAGCCTTTTGGATGTTCACCAGTCTGCTGTCAGCCAGTATGTGAGCGGCAAGTCTGGCGTGGTTTTTGATAAAGTTGAAAAACTCGTAGAGCTGGGAATAACGCCAGAAGAGCTATTTGGCGAAGTTGCAGGCAAAAAAATGAGAGAAACTATAATAAAAGACTACTTGTCAAAATCTGAAGAAACAATAAATAAAAATTCACTCGAAATAGTCAAAGAAGGTTTAATTGAGATTTTGAAAAAAGTTTAAGAATGTAAAATCAGGAGGGGAGCGGCTCACAGGAGGGGAGCGATTCAGAAATTTTCTATATTCCTGCCATGAAAAAATTATTTGTAATATCCATCCTAGGTGGCGTATCTATTTCTATGGGCGGTTCTGCTTTTGTAAACGCCGCTCCAAACATGGCCTTAGGCGGTTTTTTGTTCAGCCTTGGACTGTTCTTGATTTTTCAATTTAAATGGGGTTTGTACACAGGGCGCGTGCAAAATCTAGTTGAAGTTTCCGTGAAAAGCACCGTGCCAGATCTCATAGTGCTCTATTTTGGAAACTTGCTCGGAACTTTGAGTGCTGGGTATGTAATTAGGTTCTGCGGCAAGCCAAGCACTCTAGAAAGGGTAGAAGAAATTGTGCAGAATAAACTAAGCTCAACTAATTTAGAAGCTTTTGTTCTCTCAATTCTTTGCGGAATTATGGTTTATGCCGCTGTAGAGGGTTATAAAAGAGTTGAAGACCCTGTAGGCAAGTATTTAGCCTTTATCTTGCCAATTATGGGCTTTCTTTTTTCTGGGTTTGAACATTCCATAGCAAACTTATTTTTCATTTCACTCGCCAACGCTTGGGGAATTGAAGCTATAATATTCAGTGCCATAATAGCAATTGGAAACTTAATAGGCGGTTGCACAATACCTCTAGTTCATAAGCTTATTAAGCACTAAAGGTTTAAATTACCTGGTTATTTTTCTTCCGCACAGGAAACCTCGCAAGCTTTTAGCATGCATTCGCTCAAAGCTTGCGTTGAGAGGCCTAATTCGTCTGTAATTTTTTCTGTGCCGTTTATATCATCTCTTTCCAAATAATAATCCAATTCTAAAATTTTACCCAAAATTCCCTTTCTATAAAGCAAAGCTTCGTTTATTGAACTATCGAGCGAAATTTGCGAAAGCATAAGCTCAAGCGAAATTTTATAGATTGCGCTTAGGTTGCTAATTAAGCCCATTAAATAGGCTTTTTCTACTATAACATTATCTAGCTTAACAGTTCTTGCCACGCTTTCAAAGAATGTAGCTTTGTAAAGAGCGCTTGATAGCAAAGGTGATTTCCTGGACATATTGCCTTTATTTGCATAAGCTAAAATCAAAAGCCAACGCTTTAAATTGCTATAACCC
Source organism: Candidatus Fibrimonadaceae bacterium (assembly GCA_031281155.1). Lineage (GTDB taxonomy): Bacteria > Fibrobacterota > Fibrobacteria > Fibrobacterales > Fibrobacteraceae > Fibrimonas. The sequence continues at coordinate 6,436 of JAITFT010000153.1, read as the reverse complement.
AAAAGCGAAATCGCATGCTTAATTGACGTTACTTGCATACGAGTAGCAAAAGCAGCAGTATTTAAATATTTTATTAAATTCACCGATAGCTGCGGGTGCCCTTTAAACATGCTTTCTACTTTATCGATATCTGAATCGGAATTAATTGCTTTTATAATTTCAAAGGTGCCTATAGCATCAGAGTCTATTTTGCTTTCCTTAAGCATTTCAGGCTTTGCGAAAAAATAGCCTTGAAACAAATCACAGCCCAACTTAAAGCATTCTTTAAAATCGGCCTCTGTTTCAACTTTTTCCACTAAAACCTTTATATTTTTCTTGTGAAAAAACTCCACTGCCATTTTAACATCATTGATTGTGATTGCCGAAAACTCAAGCTTTACAATGCTGGTATAAGGTATTAACGGAGCTATTCTTTCATATTCCTCCGCTGAAGGCACAAAATCATCTATGGCGATTACATAGCCTTTATCTCTAAAACCCTTAACCATTTGAACAATATTTTCGTCTATTTCAACAGTTTCCAATATTTCAAGAACAAATATTTCCGGATTCAACGCATATAGAATATCGCTAACCAAAAAATCGTAACTGCAATTTACAAATGCCAGATTTTTACCAACGAGCTTGTCGATTCCAACGTTGTTCAAAGCGTTGTCCAAAACCTGCGCGGTAACTGTCATATCGTCTATTACGGCACCAGCCACATTTTCTGACATTTTTCTACGAAATAAAAGCTCGTAAGCCACGAGTGATTGATCCCTATCCAAAATAGGCTGCCTAGCAATAAATACTTCTGTATCCATCGCATGAAGATAGATTTTTTTGAAACTGATTTTCTACTTTTTACTTTAACCCAAGGAAAAAAATGTCTAATTTACCAGTAGTATGCATAGTTGGTCGCCCGAATGTGGGCAAATCGAGTTTATTTAACCGTATCTTAGGTCGCAGAGCTGCCGTTGTAAGCGATAGGGAGGGAGTCACCAGAGACCGCCATTACCAGGAGGCTCAGTGGCAGGGTGCAAAATTCACGCTCGTCGATACTGGCGGCTTTATGACAGACGATCAAATTGACGTTTTGGCAGAATCCGTTAGAGAGCAAATTTTTACTGCTATAAACGAAGCAGACTTAATTCTTTTTCTGGTGGATGTACGGGTTGGAGCTACCACTCTAGACCAGCAGTTTGCAAAGCTTATTTTGAAAACCGAGAAAAATGTTATTTTGGTTGCAAATAAAAGCGAAGAAGCCACAGACCGCGCAGAGGGCTGGGCATTTTTGCAGCTTGGGATGGGCACTCCAAGAACCGTTAGCGCATTAACAGGTTATGCCGTTTTAAGCCTTTTAGACGAAATTGTTTCGCTGTTGCCGAAAAAAGAAAAAGCAAAGCAGGAGCAAACGCATATTTCCTTTGCAATTTTAGGCCGCCCAAACGTAGGCAAGAGTACCTTGCTGAACAAGCTCCTAGGCGAAGATCGAGTTGTAGTTTCCGAAATACCAGGAACCACGAGAGACTCCATAGATTGCCACTTTAAATATAAAGGAACTTACTTCAAAGTTACCGACACGGCAGGCCTTCGCAAAAAAGCCAAAGTTGCCAAACAACGCGATGAAGTGGAGATCTTCAGCAATATGCGAACAATGGAAAGCATTCGCCGCTCCGATATTGTTGTGCTGCTGCTAGATGCCACCAGAGGTTTTGAAATTCAGGATTTACGCATAATAGCAGATATTAGAAAGGCAGGCAAGGGACTTATTTTAGCCATTAATAAGTGGGATATTTTAGAGAACAAAGATTCAAAAAGTTTTGATTTAATTATAAAGGAAATCAGAAAAAAAGATCCTCTTTTTGAATGGGTGCCTGTTATGTCGATAAGCGCACTGGAAGGTTTGCGAGTGCATCGCTTGATGCAGGAAATTCAAACGGTTCATGCGAATTGCAAACGGGTTATAGGCAGGGAAAGGGTTGCGGAAACCTTCAAAGCGGCCATTGCAAAAAATCCGCATCATGCCCGCAGCGGACACTCCGTGCCGCTCAGAAGAGCTTGCCAAATTCTAACAAACCCTCCTGTTATCACAATAGAAACTCCTTACCCAGACTTGGTAGATGAGGCTTACAAAAGATATTTATTAAAAACATTCTTTGAAGAATTCGGCTTGCAAGGCGCACCGCTAAAACTTAATTTCGACCGTAGTTTACGTTTACGAAGCGATGAAGATTTGCTATATTACCAAGAAGAAAAGGCAATAGAGGGATAAATGAACAATAAACGAAAGTTTTCTTTAGAACACGAAAACGTTATAGATTTCAACGCGTTTAATGAGAAGCTTATAAGAACTTATTGGGTTCTTGTTATTATAGTTGTGGCAACACAGCTTGTTGATTCTGCTTTGCTGATTATGAGCGGTGAATATGAACACAGGTTTGGGCATTTCACTTATTTGGAATATATTCTGAATCAAATAATTATCCCCGTTTCTTTGATGTTGATAAATATGGTGGCAACAATGTTTGCTTCAAAGTTTTTTGCCAGGAGAAAGCAGTTTTTGCTTCAATCATTTGTGTGCATTATCAATATAACGATTACTGCAGTTATTCTTACAACAGCTCACTATATGATCAGCGGAATATTTATGATTTTTACCTTTCCAAGCATAGTCTCATTTGTTTATATTGATCGCAAGCCTATTATTTTTGCACTTATAATCAGCGTGTCCACATATTTGATGACCGCCATATTTTTTCTCTTTCCTAAAGCAGCAGCAGGAGAGATAGTGCATGGAGTTATGGAACTTGTCACAACGCTTGCTTTTATTTGCGTAGGTACATCCTTGGCTATATACGCCCTCAGCGTCAAAAAGCTTCTAATTAAGCAAATGCTAGATGAAAAACGCAAAAGCAAAATTGATTCGCTTACCGGTCTATTAAATCACGCCGCTTTTTACGAGCAATTGGATAAAAGCTTTATTGATATAAAAAATAATAGAGAACACGCCGAACCTTTGTCTATTATCATTTGGGATTTGGATAGCTTTAAGTCTGTTAACGATTTATTTGGGCACAGCATTGGCGATCAGGTAATACTGGCATTTGTTTCTGCGCTAAACAATGTAGCTGAAGGCAAAGGGCAAGCGTTTCGCTATGGCGGCGAGGAATTCGCTTTTATTGCCCGCAAAAATGCGCAAGAAACCTTTGAAATAGCCGAGGCTGTTAGAAAAGAGTTTGAAATTTGCTCCAAGCTGGACTGTTTCCCAAAAGGTTTGACTGTAAGCGGCGGCATTTGCGAACACAGCCGCGAAAGCTCTATTGGAAAACGAGAGCTCTTTGCCGCAGCAGACGAAGCGCTTTACAGCGCCAAGAAAGCCGGCAAGAATAAAACCGTTATTTATTCGGCACGGTAGGTCCTCCAATGCCTTTACTCCTAGCCTTCATTTTTTGCCTTTTAGCTTGTGCCAAGCCTCAGAAATCTGAGCCTGTTCCAGTTTCTCTTGGTTCTTTGGAAAAAATAAGCTGCCCAGCGGATTTTATTAGAGGGGTTGGGGTAGATGAGAGCGAGCAGGCGGCTTTGGCGCAGGCCCGCACGGCTATTTCTTCGCAAATTCGGCTTTCAATAACTGCCGCAAGCGAATATTCCAAAAGATTGTTTGCAAACCAAAGCGTGGAGATTATTGAGCGAACATATAACACCCAAGTTAAGGAAACAACCGAACTTTTGAATGCCCAAGCTGTAAGAGTGCAAGCGGTTAAGAAATCGGGTGGCAGAGTAGGGGTGGTTGCTTGCATGAGCCGTGAAGATGCCGCAAAACCCTATTTAAGCCGCTTGCCGCAACTCAACGATTCTTTAAATACTGCCATTCAAACAGTGCTTGCGCAGGAACATCCGCTTCGCAAAAAGGCGGCAGCGCAGAAGATGGAAAGCTTGAGGATACAGCAAATAATGGCGGTGCAGGTTTTGCAAGGATTGGGAAAAAGCATTGAATTGCCGAACAATGCATATTATGAACAGATGGTTAAAAATTATCAAGAATTTATTTCTAATTATAAGTTTATATGGGAAGGCGGAGATGAAGAAGTTTCTCAAGTGCTTGTCTCTAAAATTTCATCTAGGTATAAAATTGAAACAGGTACTTGCATTCATGGGCTTAAACTAGTTCCTGTTTCGGTAGAGACATTTTGCGAAAATAGCCGGTTCGGTCCGCAATGCTCTTATTTGCCGAATTTAGAGGGGCGTTCTTGCAATGACGAGTTGTATTTTACGCTAAAAGGGCAAATAGTACGCGGCACGGGTTTGCGCGATGAGGTTGACGCTATGCGGAAACTGTTGGCGCTAATCCCAAACGCTCCGTTTTGGAATATTTGGTTTGCGGAGTTAGATGAATGGCGTTGAGTGCGATTAATCGCATCCCTGCAATTTCTACATTACAATCCCTATGCAAAAACTCCTCGCTATCTTCACTGTGTTGCTCTTTGCCGTTGTTGGGCTTGGGGCGGGTACGGCGCTTTATGTGTATAAACAATGGCAGCGGCCTTCGCCGCTTGCAGAACCTATTTTGCTTGAAATCCCAAAAGGATATGGAGCTAGTCAGGTAGGCAGGCTCTTGCAAAAAAATAAGGTTATTGAAAGCACGCGTTCCTTTGAATGGTGGTGCAGGCTCCATCCCGGCAAGGTAAGTTTCAAAACGGGTTGGTATAATATTCCTACCGGGCAAAGCATTGAGCAAATTGTGGCGTTGCTGAGTTCCGGCAAAACAGCAACCATAAGGGTGACTATCCCAGAAGGCAAAGCTGCTTGGGAAACAGCAGGTATTTTGGCAAATTCCGCTTTAAAATTAGATAGCGCTAAATTAGACAGTCTAATGTATAGTCGAGCTTTTACCGAATCTCTCGGCGTAAAAGCCAAAGACCTCGAAGGCTATTTGCTGCCAAATACCTACGACTTTCCCTATGGCACAAATGAGCAAAGCGCAATAAATGTTTTGGTGCGCGCAAACTTAAAACTCAGAGATGAAATGCAAGCCAGAAACAGCCCGGTTTGGAATGAGCTGGGCGATTGGCACAGAATTTTAACAATGGCGAGCGTTGTGGAAAAAGAAGCGGCCGTGTCGCATGAACGCACTCGCATAGCAGGCGTGTTTATGAACCGCTATAGAATAAGAATGCCGCTCGGCGCAGATCCAACCGTGCGCTTTATTTTCCGCAATATGACCGGCCCCATCTACAGAAGCCAGTTGAATAGCGACAACCCCTACAACACCCGCAAATTCGCAGGGCTAATGCCGGGTCCCATAGCAAACCCAGGTCGTGCGGCAATAGAGGCAACCTTATTTCCAATGCAAACCGATGACCTCTATTTCGTTGCAAAAGACGATGGCTCCAGGGAACACTTTTTTAGCAAAAATTACGCTGACCATAATCGCTACAAAGCCATTGCTGCTAGAAACAGGGGTGAGTGAATTTTAATGCCTAAAATTCTAATTAAAACATCGAAAGAAATAGAACGCATTAGAGATTGCGGCATGCTTGTGGCAGAAACCCTGGCACGTGCCGGCGAAATATGCAAAGCGGGTATTACCACGCAAGAAATAGACGATTTTGTTAAAGAATTTACACTCAAAAACGGCGCTATACCAGCTTGCCTGGGTTATAAAGGCTTTCCAAAAAGCGTTTGCACAAGCGTAAACGAGGTTGTCACTCACGGAATCCCAGGGGCTTATGAGCTGAAAGACGGCGATATAATAAATATAGACATAACCTCCATTTTAAACGGTTATCACGCAGATATTAGCGAAACATTTTTTGTGGGCAAACCAAAGCCAAATGCAGAAGAGCTGGTTAACACCGCAAAGGAATGTCTCTACGAAGGCATTCGTGTTTGCAATTTGCCGAACGCCCGCTTTAGCGATATTGGCGCAATAATAAGCGGAATAGCAGAAGAGCATGGTTTTAGCGTTGTTAAAGATTATTGCGGGCATGGAATTGGCAGGGCTTTTCACGAAGACCCCTTGGTTCTGCACTACCGCCAGCGTTTGCCGGGCCCAAAAATTGAGCCGGGAATGGTTTTTACCATTGAGCCAATGATTAACGAAGGCATTTACAAAACCAAAACCCTTTCCGATGGCTGGACAGCCGTTACCACAGACGGCAAACTTTCCGCCCAATGGGAGCACACCGTAGCGATGACTTCGCACGGCTTGGAAATTTTGACTCTGGTGAGTTAGAGTACTGTTTTGAGGATTTAAAGCGTAAATTTTGTGGTCAATTCCCCTCTGGGGAGGGGCGCTTTGAGTTTAAGTTTGCGGGGTGGGACTGGCGTTGGGCTAGGCCGTTTATTTTCCTTTGCTTTATTTGATTCCATAAAAGAACCCAAGTCCCACCCCGCAAACCGCTATTTACTCGGTAGCAAACTCAAAGGTTCTCCAGAAACTCGCCAGCTCGCTTCC
>JAITFT010000136.1 GCA_031281155.1 Candidatus Fibrimonadaceae bacterium | reverse complement strand
GGTAATCTATACTGTATGCCATATATATTATATCGAACATATATTTTATTTCTTAAGTTAAATTACTATACCTATTGTTGGATAGGTTCATTATAAAATATATCTTTTGCGGTAAAATCGGTTTTGGTGTTAATACCTAAGCACGTTCGTTTTCAAGCATTTCCCTAATGTTCTGCTCACAAACTATACTTTCTTCCACAATCTGTTCAGGTGATACGAAATATTCTTGTACGATTTCCATACTATCACCATCACCACGAGTGACACGAACACCACAGCCATTTTTTCTCAGATTCTCGGCATAAGGATTCTTTCTGAATTTTCTCATATTATACCCCTTTCAGACCAGTATAAATCAGTTTCGAGTTTGTCAGCTTTACGAGCTGAAATTAAGCGTAATAATTTACTTTCGTCATCTCCTCTTTCGCAGTAACAAACAAAAAGAAGTTTTGACTCTTTTGCAAAACAAATAAGAATTTCTCGTTCCTCTTTATAAGAGTACTCATAATCTGTTTCAACAATGGCATGAATATCGTTAAATGCAGTTCGTGCAATATTAAAGTCAACACCATGTTTCGCAATATTGCGTTGATTTTTATTCTCGTCCCACTCAAACATATACCCGCTTTCGTCATCATAAACTCTACAATCCATTACATCACACTCCTTCCGCTTTTAATGGAATTGTTAATTGGTGTTAAAATTAATTTACCACATCCAATCAACATCATACTTATGAATATTCTCGTCAGCAGTCAAGATAGTCATAACCTCTGACTTTGCAGTAGCAATAAGTAAACGGTCAAATGGGTCATTGTGAATAAAAGGCAAGCTTTCAACTTCTGCTGCATGGTTTGATGAAATAGATATAATATTAATCGGTGTTTCTTCTATTTTATTCAAAAATGTTTTCGCCCCACCAATTAACTCTGACATCTTGCCAATACTCACTTTTATTGCAACTTCCCGCACCGAAACAACACTAATATAAAATTGGTTAGTGTCGTTCAACAGTATATTCTTCGCTTTAGGCGACAGTTTTTCATATTCATTAACAAACCATAAGGCTGTATGTGTATCAAGCAGTATTTTCATGGCACATACTCCTTAAAACAATCTAAAGGTGCATCAAAATCGTCCGTCATTTTAAATTGACCGCGCATACAACCAAGAGCGTCTTGCATTGACATTTTAGTTTTTTGTGCTTGTGGTATAATAGATTTGCGTATAATCGTTAGAATAGCTTCGTCACCATCCGGTATAGCTACTCCATTAAAAGGAATAAAAACTCCTCGTTTTATGGAACCTTGATACGCTTGTACTTGCATGGTTAGTCTCCTTTTGTTTGGGTTGAGCTGGTTAGTCACCTCGTTATTCTGTTAAATTCACTTCCTTAGTCAAGTCCTTAAAACAAATAGACATACTTAAATTCCCATTCAATAATGGGTGTATCTCAAAGTTTTGAGCTGGCTTTATTGCAGAAATAAATTCGTCTATATTTTTAACCTCCAGTTCATCTGTTTCAATTTCTATTGAGCCATTTCCTAAAAACAATTCATTGTCCATACTATATTTTAGCGTCTGGGCTTACTTGTTTTATAATTTTTGTTATTGTTAATAAAGACTTTTGAAACTCAGCGAATTTTTCAACATTTATAACTCTTGTCTTTATTTCGCTAAAATATTCTTCTTGTGTTTTTTTAGTTCTTTAATAAACTCATCTAATACCGGAAATTCTTCATAATCTGCCATCTCTTCAAGATATTCATTAAATACTTTTTCTTCGTTCTCAAAATTCATTCGTCTATATTAATCCTTTCGTTTTAATAAATCTGCGGTGCGGTAGAATCGAACCACCACAATGTTAACGCATTGCACACCGAGTACACCGCTGCCGTATTACAAATCAATCTGTGGTTTTACCCACAATTGCAGTATAACATATTTCTATGAATTTGTCAAGAGCTAAACCGCCTGAACCACGGAAATTTAGTTTGACTTCAAAAAACGCAAAATACGTTTAGGTTCAATCATACAATCAAGCATAAAATGGGAAAAAGCGGCTTTAGAGCCGGTTGAATTTTTGAAAGAACGCATAGAATTAAGCACAATTTTTCTGATAATATTAAGATTTTCTTGCGTGTTCTGCTCTGCGGCGCGGCAAAAATCCTCACCAAAATGCACATCCAAAAGCCAATGCATTGTTTCAACCGACCACTCCAATCGTGCATGAAGAAGCAAATCTTCGGCGTTCAAATCACGGCTTGAAATGAAATAATGCCATTCATCGGATTTGCCGTTTTTCGTTTCAAATTGCGTGTTTATTGCTCCGATACAAGCTAAACTCGCCCATTCGTCTTTGCCGAACAACCACGAAATATCATTTGTCACAAACGCAGTTCTTTTTTCGATACGGTCACGATTTTTCTCTGTTTTAACCGATTTTTTCATGCTTTTTCTGAGTGCCGTGTCCTGAATGTAATCCTCAATATCCGCTTTCAGTGTTGGTTGATTGTCTTTTACCGAAAGCAAATAATCGGCTTTTCCGGCAATAATCGCTTTTGCGGTTTCCTTTTGACAGTGCATAGCATCTGCGACAATCACGCAACCCTCTGTTTCAAGCAGTTTCAAAAGTTTCTGAACGACAGGAATTTCGTTGCTTTTCTCATCAACCGATTGCTGTGCAAGTGTGATTCCGAGTTCTGCAATTTGCGCGCTTACAATATGCAAAGGATTTTTGAACGCTGCCATTTTTGCGGTTGAACACACGGTTTTTCCGTCAAACGATATTGTTTTTCCTGTCACTTGATTAGTGTTAATCACCCATTTTGTGAAACATTCGCTAAATGATTTAGGATTTATCATACCTAAAATCTGCGTAAACCATGAATAACACGGCACTTCGTATATGCCGAACTCCTTGGACAGAAATTTTCTTATCCTTTCATCGCTTGCCCACCGCTGTATTTGTTTCATGTTTCGGAGTCCGCAAAATGTGCCGAGTATTGCGATTGTGATTGCTTCGCTTACGCTGTAGAAGTAGCCGTTATAATTGTTTTCTGTCGCTACTTCTTCAAAATATTCCTCTATTTTTATTCTCATATTTTTTATATCGGCTTTTTTGCGGTAAAACTAAATTTCCGTG
>JAITFT010000214.1 GCA_031281155.1 Candidatus Fibrimonadaceae bacterium | reverse complement strand
CAGCTTGAAAATTTTCGCATACTGTACCCTGAATATGCCAAGAATAAGATTTATTTGGGCATAGCTAGCTTTTCTATAGATGAGCATGCTGAAAAAGAAGCCCGCGAGCGAGGCATTGCCATTTTAAAGCAAAACGGCGACGCAATAGAAGTGCTGGATGCTAATTTAAGGGCGTATTAGCCCTGTAGAGACGCAAAGCATTGCGTCTCTACGAGCTCATTTTACATATCCATGCCGCCCATGCCGCCCATGCCACCCATGCCAGCTGGCATTGCGGGTTTGTCTTCTTTCTTCTCAACAACAACGCATTCGGTTATGAGGAGCATAGAAGCAATAGAGGCTGCTTTGGTAAGTGCGGTTTTGGAAACTTTTGCTGGGTCTATAACGCCAGCTTTGGAGAGGTCTTCGTAAACATCGGTTTTGGCGTTGTAGCCAAAATCACCTTTGCCTTCTTTAACCTTATTAACCACAACGGAACCTTCCAAGCCTGCGTTTTCAGCAATCTGGCGCAAAGGCTCTTCTAGGGCGCGGCGAATAATGGCAGCACCGGTTTTTTCGTCGGAGTTTTCAAGCTTTAAGGAATCTATAGCAGAAGCAGCACGGATAAATACCACGCCGCCGCCAGCTACAATGCCTTCTTCAACAGCAGCGCGCGTTGCATGAAGAGCATCGTCGAAACGGTCTTTTTTCTCTTTCATAGCGACTTCGGTATCTGCGCCAACTTTGATTACGGCAACACCGCCGGAAAGCTTTGCCAAGCGTTCTTGCAGTTTCTCGCGGTCGTATTCGCTTGTGGTATCTTCAATCTGCTTTTTGATTTGAGCAATGCGAGCTTTTATATCTTCCGATTTGCCTGCGCCTTCTACTATGGTTGTATTGTCTTTGTCGATGGTTATGGACTTTGCCTGGCCCAAAACACTGGGTGGAGCATCTTCCAATTTTGCGCCGGTTTCTTCGCTAACAAGCTGGCCGCCGGTTAAAATGGCAATGTCTTCTAGCATTGCTTTGCGGCGATCGCCAAAGCCAGGAGCTTTAACTGCGACAACTTTGAGCGTGCCGCGCATTTTGTTAACTATAAGCGTTGCCAAGGCTTCGCCATCGACATCTTCGGCTATAATCAACAGGGATTTGCCAGCTTTTGCGATGTTTTCCAAAATTGGGAGCAAGTCTTTCATGCTGCTGATTTTTTTGTCGTATAATAGAATGCATGGATTTTCCATTTGGACTTCCATGGTATCGGGGTTGGTGACGAAATACGGAGTGAGATAGCCACGATCGAATTGCATACCCTCAACGACTTCGAGAGTGGTATCGGCAGTTTTGGATTCTTCGAGCGTTATAACGCCATCGTTTCCGACTTTCTCCATAGCGTCTGCGAGCAATTTGCCAATGTCTGAATCGTTGTTTGCAGAAATTGTAGCAACCTGAGTGATGTGCTCTTTGCCGTTGACTTTTACGGAAGCCTTGCTTATTGCTTCGTTAACTGCGGTAACCGCGGCATCGATGCCTCTTTTAATATCCATTGGATTTGCGCCGGCAGCAACGTTCTTTAGGCCTTCGCGGGTTATGGATTGAGCGAGGACGGTAGCCGTTGTGGTTCCATCGCCTGCTATATCGCTGGTTTTGGCAGCAGCATCGCGCGCCATTTGAGCACCGAGATTTTCGTAAGGATCTTCAAGATCAATGTCTTTGGCGACGGTTACACCGTCTTTTGTGACAGCGGGAGCGCCAAAGGATTTGCCGAGCATAACGTTGCGCCCTTTGGGACCAAGCGTTACCTTCACAGCATTTGCCAGTTTATCAACGCCGCGCATAAGAGCTTCGCGGGCTTGAATATCGAATTTTAGTTGTTTAGCCATTGTTTTCTCCTTTTTTATAGAACAGCCAGAACATCGTTTTCTTTAACGATGAGATAGTTTTTGCCATCAACGGTCACCTCTGTGCCGCTGTATTTACCGTAAAGAACCTTGTCGCCTACCTTGAGCTCCATGGCTATTGCTTCGCCTTTTTCGCTCTTGCGGCCTGCGCCAACTGCCTTTACAATGCCTTGCATAGGCTTTTCCTTTGCGTTGTCGGGAATAAAGATTCCACCCTGTGTTTTGGTTTCTGCTTCCACCGGCTCTATTAAAACTCGGTCTGCAAGCGGTTTAATGGACATATTTTACCTCTCGGTTAAGTGAAATTTTTGTTTTGCCCTATATAAGGCAAAAGCTATGCCACTGACAAAAACAGCGATTTTAAGCGAAAAACAGCGATTTTATTTTACAACGTTTCAAAATGAAACTTTAATTTTTTTTCAGAGTTCCATTTTGAAACTTTGTCCGTAACAGAAAAAAAACATTTTTTTGGATAACAATGTATTAATAATGCTATCAGCATGTCTTTTATTGTTTGTTTATACTATATTGATAGATAGTTGGTAAAATTGTAAAAAGTAATGAGTCCCAATAGTTTCAAAGCGTTAAGCTTTCACCGAGATAATGTCTCTTGCCAAATGCGGGAAATTTTTGCATATTTAGGGCGTGTTTGTGAATGTTAATCTAAACCCCGCTGAAAAACCTGCCCCCTCGCTCTGGGAGCAGTGTTTTTCGGCGTTTTTGCAAAGAAATCCGGGCAGCAATGACAATTCGCAGGGACTTTCTGCCATAAAGCATATATCGGCAGAAGGCGGTGTTTTGAGTATTGAAGCACCATCAGAATTAGCAAAACAATGGTTTTTATGGCGTTTCCAAAGTGTTTTTTTAGAAATCGCAGCGAGCATAGACCCAGAAATAAAGCAAATTTCTGTTCTTGCCCCGCAAATAGAGGAAAAAATTCTGCCGCCGCCAGAACTTAAAGCTCCGAAAAAGTTGAGCAAAGGCAATTTTCACAAGAAATATAAATTAAGCAACTTTATAGCCGAAACTTCCAATGAATTAGCCTTGAAAAGCGCGCAGTTCATAGCAGCAATGCCACGAGGCCAAGAAAATTTCTTGCTCATTAAAGGGGCATCGGGGCTTGGGAAAACCCATTTGCTCCACGCCATCGCTAGCGAGGCCTCTGCAAGCTGGGCAAAAAGAGCCATTCTCTGGGATGCCGATCGCTTTTTCAAAGAGAAACGCAAAGGCAATCTTTCCATGCTTTATCAAGCCGATATACTCTTATTCGACGATTTGCAAAATCTTTACAACCACGAATCACATCAAAACGATTTTTTGAACATATTGAAAAATTTAAAAAACAAGGGTTGCTCCATAGTTATTGCCATTAACCCAAAAAGCAAGCACCAACCAGCCACCGAACTTGCCGATTTCTTGAAAATGAGCATTAAATGCGAACTCAAAAAACCCGATTTACGAACTCGCATAGCGATTTTGCGCCAAAAAGCCGCTGAAAAAGGGCTGCCTGTCGCCGCTCTTGAAAACTGCTGGAAACTCATAGCAGAAAAACTAGGCGAAAGCGTTTGCTCTTTGGAAGGCGCAATTAACGAACTCGCGGCAAAACAAGCCTTGCTAAAATGCGAAATAACCTCTCAAATAGCGCTCTCTATTTTTGGTGAGCAAAACACAGCGAACAAAGCACCAACTATCAAATCCATTGCAAATGCGGCTGCCCTAGCCTACCAAATACCGCTGGAAACCCTTTGCGGCAAAAGCCGCATAACACAGGTAAATAAGCCTCGCCAAATGGCAATCTACCTATGCAAGCAAGCCGGCTTTTCGCTCGGCGAAATAGGCAAATTCTTCAACAGAGACGTTTCTTCCATTGTAAACGCCATTCAAAACATAAAAAACAAACTAGCCTCCGCCGAAGGCTACGCTTTTGAGTTTGAGTTGAAAGGCATTTTTTCTACATTATCCTCATGAATTTCAGAGAGAAACGAGAGAAGAAAGCTTTTTTAGCTTTGGCAGATGGCAGCGTATTTTATGGCTATTCCGTTGGCGCACCCACAGACGCATTGGGTGAGGCAGTTTTTAACACAGAAATGATAGGCTATCAAGAGATTTTAAGCGACCCTGCATACACAGGGAAGCTAGTTCTTATGACAGCGCCAGAAATGGGCTGCCATGGTATTAGCGGCGTAGATAAAATTCCCATCGCAGGTTGCATAGTGCGAGAAATCAGCGAGCCTTCGAACTGGAGCAGCGAGGAGTCTCTGGGGGCAGCTCTTGTTCGCAGCAATGTGCCCGCCATAGCAGGCGTGGACACACGCGCTCTAACCATTCTTTTGCGCGAAAAGGGCAATCAAAAAGCATTCCTGTGCACAAGCGGCAAAATAAACCCAAAAGATGCTGTTGAGAAAGCATCAAAAGCATAATGCTCCACTACGCAGAAACACATTTCAGGCTCCCCTTTTCCAGGCTCTACCGCAAAGAGCCCACAATACTCATAGATGCGCCCTTCCAAGTACTGCCAGGTCTCCCCTGCCCCGTGTGGCTGGTAATCCGAAAAGCTCACCGCTTCCCAGTTTACATAGAAGAAGTTTACGGCGAATGGAAAAACGCAGAAGGTCAAAGTATTTCATTCAAATTGCCAATACAAAAAAAGTTTAGCAAACCATTTCATTTTGAAGAACTAAACTTTGAAAACCCATTGCACCCAGGGCTATGGATGCTGAATATTTTTGTAAAATACGAAAAAAATAAAGTCATCGAAAGGTGGAATTATCCCCTTTTGCCGCCCAAACCATTAATGATAAATTTCCTAAAAGAACCGCCTCCCAAGCCAGCTGGCTGGCTTGCAGGCGAAACGCATTGCCATTCAAGCTTCACCTCCGACTCAATGGAATTTGGCGCATCTATCGCTGTTTTGCAAAAAGCCGCTGCCACCATAGGCCTAGATTTTGTTTGCGTAACAGACCACTCTTACGATTTGCGCAACGAGAAAAAATTCCAAACACTAAAAGAAGAAATTGCCGCTCTACTCCCCCACCCCATATTAATCGCCGGCGAAGAAATTTCCTGCGGAAATTCAAAAAATGAAAACGTGCATTTGCTAAGTTTTGGCAACGAAAATTATATTGAAGGCCACGGTGACGGAGGCCGCAGGTGGTGGAACACCAAACCAGATTTAAAAATTGCCGAGGCAATAAACGAATATCGCAGAGATAGCCTCCCCCCCGCCGTTTTCGCCGCACATCCAAAATTGCCCATGCTTTCTGCGGAAAGACTGTTGCTAAAAAGAGGGAACTGGAGTTTAAAAGATTTAACGGAAAACAACATTCAAGGCATTGAATTTTGGAACGGTTTTAGGGGCCGCGATTTTTACGAAGGCAGAGCGTTGTGGATTAAATGCCTATTAGCCGGGCATAAACTGCTCCCCCTCGGCGGCAACGATGCCCACGGCGACTTAAACTGCTACACCGCCATTGCCAAACCCCTTTGGAGCCTAAAATGCAACCAGGAACACGTTTTTGGCGTAGTCCGAACAGTAATCCCCGGCACAGGCAAAGCTCCTTTCAGCGAAATTCCGCAAAATCTCTACATAACAGATGGCCCGGCTTTATGGTTTGAAAACGGAAAACTGCACGCAAAAAGCACAGAAGATATCGGCAAATTTTTAAGCATAACGATTTTCAGAGGAAAGGATTTTTTTGAAAAAAAGGAAGAAATGCCAATAAATGATTCTTTAGATTATATTTTTGAAATTTCTTTAACCAACAGTCTTTACTTGAGAGCCGAATGCGAAACCTCCTGCGGAAAATTTGCAATGACGAGCGCAATTTATTCTCTTCCTGCTGCATTGGAATCTTAAAAAACAGTAAAAGTGAAATTTTTACTTTCAATTGCGAAGAGGAGAGTATTTTTGACTGCGCTTCTATAACCAAGTCAATGCCTACCGGTTATTTGGCGTTAAGGGCAATAGAAAGCGGCATTTTAAGCCTTGAAACGCCAATAGCGGAAATTTTACCTGATTTTGCAATACATCACGATAATGAGGCAAAAATATTTCACCTGTTAACGCATTCTTTGGATTACCGTTTCCCCATGAGCAGTTTAAAGGATTTGCCTCCGCAGAAAATTTGGCAGCGTATTTGTTCGCATAAATTTGAAATCCCGCCTGGGCAATTATTTAGCTACGGGAATGCGAATAGCATTTTGCTTGGCAGGGTTTTGGAGAATATTTATAAAATGCCTCTCGATGAGCTCGCTAAAACAAAGCTTTTTGAGCCGTTAAGAATGCAAAACACAGGCTGGCACCCTCTTGAATGGACCGAAGCGAGCCGCATAATCCCCACCGAAATTTGCCCTTGGCGCGGGCGTGAGCTACGAGGCGAAACACACGATGAGAGTGCCTGGAAACTTGAGCGAGAATTCCGAGCTGTAGGTTCGGCGGGTATTTTCAGCACTGTCCCGGATATTTTAAAATTCCTGAGCCATCTGCTTAAATCTGATTTTTTAATTGAAAACCTAATTAAAAAAGGCATTGGTTTTGAGTTTAACAATGAAAAGTTTATGGGCAAAATAAGCGAAGGCGATGCGATTTTTGGCAAAACCGGTTTTACCGGCACCAGCTTTGCTTGCCGCCCAAGCGACAAGACTTGCCTTGTTATTCTAAGTAACTACACATATCCGCACAGGAAACCCAATGCGGATAAGATAAATGAATTTAGAGCGAGGCTTTGCAGCCTTATTTCAGCACAACCTTAACGCTTTGCTTGTGCGCACCGGATTGTACAAGTGCATAGTAAACGCCTTGTTTCTGCTTTCCAAAGCTAACTACATTGTATCCAGCAGAAAGCTTTTCGCTATACACCTGCTTGCCGTTCATATCGAACAACTGCACTGTTGCATCTCTTGCAGAAGAGATGTGCAGACTGCTGGTTCTAGCAAGGACTGTTAAGTTTGCGGATGTGACGCCAGTGCTAACATAGGTGCCGCTAGTATTGCAGCTACCGCAGGCTGTTACTTGCCTACCGCTATCGCCAAGACAAGATGTTAGCGTTGTAGTGGAACTTATCGGAACGCAAGCACCTACATAATTGTTGTATTCATTTGCATCCCAGCAGCAAAAACCGTCTGCTGGATTGGTACCGTCATAAACAGGAGGAGTAGTAGGGCAAGCACCGCCAGTTGGGCATGCTCCATTCCAGAATCTATTAAGACCGCCATTGCAATCTTGAACTTTTATAGCGCCATCTATGCCATCTGATGGATCTACACCCGACCATATTGTGTAGCAATTGCTTTCAGTTTCCCATCTGCAGCACCCTAGTGCCTGCCTGTTTGGGTCAGCGCCTTCGTTAGTCCATTGACCGCCTTGGTTTGTGCACCGTAAACCTGCACCGTAGCCATTGCTTTCATTCAAGCCTGTGACATTTCTGAATACAGTACCGAAACTTATACAATTTTGGATTATTTGTGCACAAGTGCAACTACCAGCAGCACACGTGCTTGTACTGGAATATTCCGCACTCATCTCATAGCATCCAGTATCAAACTGACAGAATGAGCCACCGCCTGGCGAGGTACAAATCGTCTGTGCTGTTGCTTGCCCTGCGAATAATGCCATTACGAAGATTGGCAGTAGAAATGTTTTCTTCATAGAAAAACTCCCTTTTTTAAAGATGTTGCTATTAATATACATTATTTTTTCGAAAAAACGTCAAAAAAATGTAATTTTATGTATTTTTTTGTAATTTTCAAGTCATTTTTAGGGGAAAAATGCGCTATAACATAAGTAAACGCAACAAATCGCATGGCTCAAATGTTTGGTATGGCGGAGAGTTCAATCCTGCTACCGGTAAAACCAAATGGAAATCCTTGCATACCAACAAAAAAAACGAAGCGAAATTTTGGCGAGACAAAATGAATGCAAGTCGTTTTTTGCCACCAGAACAAAAAATACCGATTGTACATCTCGACAACGCAATTGAAACCTTTCTCCTCGACGTAAAAAACGTAACCCTAACCCTAAACACCTACGGGCACCTGCTACCAAGCGACCTAGAACAAGCAGCGGAGATGTGAAAAAGCGTAAACTGCAAAGTTCAAGCAAAATTTTAGGGAAAGCTTGCGAGTTCGTAGGCGGTGCTTCTGCCGCCGTGTAAATCTTGCTTTAAGATCCCTTTGTCAAGCAAATCTTTTATATCTCTAAGAGCGGAGTCTGGAGAGCATTTTGCGATTTTTGCCCATTTCGAAGATTGCAATTTTCCGTGGAAGCCATCCAATAATTTATTCAGCATCAAGCGTTGCCGACTATTGAGCGGAGTGTCTCTATGTTTATCCCAAAAATTTGCTTTGAATATTACGGAATGCACTATTTTTTCGGATTCAAATAATGCTTTTTTCAAACATTCCAAAAACCACAAAAGCCATTGCGTTATATCGCTGTTTCCATGTTGGGTTACCTCTAAAACATCGTAATATTTTTTTCTTTCTTTCAAAATTTGTGCAGACATACTGTAAAATCTTTGCGAACTGTTATCTGAGCGAGCAAGCATCATATCTGATATTGCACGAGCTATTCTTCCGTTGCCATCATCAAATGGATGTATTGTCACAAACCAAAAATGCGAAATAGCTGATTTCAAAATATGATTAAGTTTATTTTCATTATTGAACCATTCTAAAAAACAAGACATTTCCTGCAAAAGCCTGCCTGGTTTTGGAGCTTCGTAATGAACATTTAAATGCCCTATGCGACCGGAAACTATTTGCATTTCTTCTTCTCTGTATTTCCCAATTAATATTTTCGGCCCATACCCGCTTGAAAAAAGGATTGTATGCCATTCACATAGTCTTTTTTCCGTAAGCGACTGTTTAAAATTTTGAGTGGCATCTAGCATCATTTCAACAACGCCATCTATTGCCCTGTTAGATTTCACCATGCCAGCAACATCCATGCCCAACCGCCTCGCTATTGATGAACGCACTTGTTCGTAATTCAGCTTTTCCCCTTCAATTTCAGAAGATTTTAGCACGTCTAGCGTTAAGGTATTTAGCATAGCCTCTGTTTTTTGCGAAAACCCAAGCGCAAGCATTAAGCCGCAGAGCTTGCCCTGTAAGCGAATAACTTCGTTAAGCAACGGAGAAACCAGTTTTTCGTTCCACGAAAATTCAGTCCAGTTTTTACGGCTATGAATAGCAAATTTTTTCTTCATCATGCGGAGAATATAGAAATTATTCTCCGCAAAAATGCGGAGAATATAATATTTATTCTCCGCATTTTGAGCGGGTTTAATGGAAAAAACAGAAAATAGCGAAAAAACGCCTCCCTTTTGGGGGGCTACCTCACCTCACCTCACCACTACCCTAACAACCTGCCTCTCTGAGCCTGATTGCACAACAGCGTAGTAAACTCCTTCTTTTTGGTTAACCAAACTAAGGTTGCTATGGCCAGCGGGAACATTACTGCTAAATATACGCTCGCCGCGCATATTGAACAACTGCACTCTCGACTCTTTCGCAGAAGAAATCTGCAAGCTGCGAGCGCTTGGAGCAACGGTTAAGCCTGTGATTGAAGAAATTAAAGAAATAGACGAAGTGTTGCAGTGTATTGCCACTGAGCCACCAGCCGCAATACACTGTGCAACGGTCATCTGCTCGCAACCATCCGATAATTGACAAGTGTAAAGAATATCGCCGCCACTACTGCTGCTATTACCACTAGTTGCTGAAGAAGAAGACACACCATCGTCACTACTGCTGCTAGAGCTGCCAGCTGCCGAAGAAGAAGAAGGTACGCCGCTGCTACTGCTACTAGAGCCGCCAGTTGTCGAAGAAGAAGAGCCACCACTACTACTGCTTATTGCCGAAGAAGAAGAAGGCACACCGCCACCACCGCTACTACTACTGCTGCTAGCGCCTGCACTGGAAGAAGGATAAACACCATCAACAACAGCGCCTGTATTGACCGTTATGCTTGAACTTGGCGCAGTGGAAACCCGTTCGCCACCACTTGTCAAACAAAGAACATTGGTTACCATAAGAGATTGAGTGCCAGTGCTTAGCTTATTATTCATTTCCCAAGCCATTTGAGTTACTCTGCCAAGATCGACGTCGCTATGAGCAGCATTGCTTGCTTGGCATCTTGAATCTGACCATGTATTGAAAAGAGACAAATCGGTTTGACGCACTGTTATTTTTCTCCAGCTTGCTGAAGGTGCTATCGCCGCTATGCCCCATTTATTAGAACCATCAGCACCTAAAGTACTGCATATAGTGGGATCAAACTCAAGCTGGAAAGAATGAGCAGCTCCTCTATACCAATAAGAAAATCCATTTGCGCAATTGCTCATATTTGGCTGCGCATCACTTGGGTTATTCTTGAGTGCAAGCGCTGCGCCAACATCGCCAGTAGAGGCTATTTGCGCATTTCTGTATTTCATCACGCCTTCGTCCACCCAAATTGCACCGTCTGGGCCGCCAGCAAAATTTTGGTAATTGGTGCAAGGACTGCCTGGATAACAGAAACCGAAAGCATAAGGTCCTCCATCTGCTTGAGCATAAGGAGTAGTATAATTGCCGCTTACATCTGGCCTGTGTTCAAAAATAAAATAACCTGTCTCTGAAATAAAATGGTTCTGCCCATCAAAGTAGCCACCGCCACCGCTAGAGCTAGAAGCACCACCACCAGCGCTACTAGAACTGGAAGTGCTAGTGCCCGGGCAACCACCATTCGTATTGGGGCAAGCAGTTGC
>JAITFT010000185.1 GCA_031281155.1 Candidatus Fibrimonadaceae bacterium | reverse complement strand
TTTTTGAAAAATTGCAAATCTGCCGGCAAATGCCAGGGCAATTTATTGTCTTTTCCTATAACTCCGTTCTCGGAAACCGCAACTATAAGAGAAATCAGCACAAACTAAAACTTAACTGAAGAGCTAATTCCAAAACCCGGATGATAGGAATCGCCAAAGGAGAAACTCAACCAAAAGGCTAAATCAACGCCGGCAGTTGGGTAAAGGTAACCTGTTGGCGCAAGCATAAACCAATTGTCTTGTTCTGGATCTCCAGGCTTGTGCCATTCTCCACCAAGCCCCAAGCTAAATCTTTTATTGAAAGAATAAGAGGGCTCTACATAAATAAGCGTTTCATCGGTTAAAACATAAGTTTGGTCAATTGTTATTTCATCGGAGAGCAATGCCCAATAGCAGGTGCTTGCTAGGCTAAATTTCTTGTAGTTAAAGCTCGGTTCCACAGTGAAAGTGTTTACATAGTTGTCGCCTTTTCTTGGATGAAGACCGTAAACAGTTCGGATTGCGTAATTAAAGTCTGTGTAACTGCGAGAGTAGTTTGCATCTACGCCGAATGTGTAGTGATGGTCGCGCCCGCCGCCTTTGTTTAGGTCTATCATTGGAGCAAAAGTGAATCTGTTATTCACTTGGTTTAAGCCTGGAATTACGAATGCATAGCTTGCGGCAATTCTGCCGGATTTATCGTTTGAATTATTTGCGCCAACGTAAATGTATCCATCGTTGCCGAGCCTAACACCCAAGCCCCGCAGCCCTTGAGTTGTGAGAACTGAAGCATAGTAATCGGGGTTGCGCCAAAGGTAGTAGTTGAAGCTGCCGAATGAATAAAACATATCGCCAAAAATAAAGACTAAATCACGCTTAACAGTCCACTCCAAAGAAATACCATCGAAAACAAAGGGACTCCAGCGCTCATCTGAGTCTATAGGTGCGGCTGCATGCCTGTGGCGAATTCTTGAGTATTCTAAGCCATTTTCCGTAGAATACATGCTTTTGGAGGCGGCTCCCACAACAACGCGAAATTTCTCATCCATATCTACGTTCATTTTCAGCCGCAAATCGTGGTTAGCGGCATTATTAACCGTAAAATTTCTTTCAAGATAATTTCCATAATCTGCTTCTAGTGTTCCTTCAAAAGAAACATCTGCCGCAAAGGCGCCAGAAAGCAGTGCCAGTAACAAAAGTGGTAAAAATCGCATGGGTGGAATATAGAAATCTATATTATCAAACCGATGCGTTTTTTAGATAAAAAATATTTTTACGTTGCCATTGTTGTGGTAGGGCTTATTTTAGACCAAGTTACCAAGCTTTGGGCAGATTCACATTCGCTTGGCTGGAGCATTTCCATTATAGGCGATTTCCTTCGTTTTACGCTTGTATATAACGAAAACGCCGCTTTTTCCATGAAACCGCAGAATATTGTGCCTTGGGTTCCCACAACCGTGTTTTTTGGAACCCTAACTGTTATAGCTTGCGCAGGCGCTGTTTGGTTTTTCAAGAGTTTGCCAAAAGAGGACTACCTGTCTAGGCTCGGCATTGCCCTTATTATTTCCGGCGCACTCGGTAACTTCTGCGACCGTTTGCGTATCGGCAAGGTGATA
This sequence comes from Candidatus Fibrimonadaceae bacterium, assembly GCA_031281155.1. GTDB lineage: Bacteria > Fibrobacterota > Fibrobacteria > Fibrobacterales > Fibrobacteraceae > Fibrimonas. Next base: position 5,561 of record JAITFT010000185.1, on the reverse strand, counting down.
GACTTTATAGATGTAATATTTATAGACATTATTTTTGAGCGTTGGCCCACCTTTAATTTAGCAGATTCATGGGTAACAATAGGAATTTCACTTTTATTTATAGGTTCGCTAAAGTTTAAGCCCAAGCCTGCCGATAAACCCTAAAAAAGGAGTATATCATGGACCTAAACACCACAGCAAGCGTATCAGCAGCAGCTAATAATTACGAGTTAGCTTCCAAGGCAAAAGGCAAAGGAACCGGCAAGCACGAGGCTCCCAGCATAACCCCGAAAGACACTTTAGATATCAGCGATGCTGGTCAAAAAAGCGAAAAAATAAAGGGTAAGCATGGCGAGTGGAAAAACTTCGATATGGACGCTTTCCAAAGCGGCATCCGCAATACATTGATGCAATCCATAAATCAAGCAAAAGATTCCCTCAAAGCCTCTGGCGTTGAGTTTGCCAAATACAACAGCGATTCCATTCTATACAATCTTTCCGGCATGGGCGAAGTCAAAGCCGCCGAAGTTCCCGAATACTGGAACGCCGATAACACCTCGCAGCGCATAATAGACTTTGCGATGAGTTTCCGCAATCTTGCCCCCGAACTTTCCGATGAAGAGTACATAGAGCAAATTCGCAGCGCAGTAGAGAAAGGCTATAGCTTGGCGAAAAATTCTCTGGGCGATTTGCCTGGCCCATCAGCAAAGCTATTCAACGATACCTATGAGTTAACAATGAAGAAATTCGATGAATTACTCCTCTCCGGTCGCACTTGAAAAATTAGTGCAAGAACTTTCCAAGCTGCCTGGCATTGGGCGAAAAACCGCCCGTAGGCTCGCTTTTCATTTAATTTCCGGCGATAGGGAAAAAATGGAAAGCTTGGCAAATTCACTTATAGAAGCAAAAGAAAGGCTTGTTGATTGCCGCCGCTGCTATGGCGTGGCAGAAAATGAAATTTGCCCTATATGCGCAAACTCGCACAGAGACAACGAGTCGCTTTGCGTTGTGGAGAGAGCCAGCGATATTTTGCCCTTTGAAAACAGCGGCGTATATAAGGGTTTTTATTTTGTGCTGGGTGGCGTTCTTTCTCCTTTAGACGGCATAAAACCCGAAGACTTGCACATTCCAGAGCTTATGGAGCGCATAGAAAGGGAAAACATAAAAGAACTTATTTTAGCTTTGGGTTCCAGCCCCGAAGCGGAAAGCACAGCCCTGTACATAGACCGCCACCTCGCAAGCTCCCCCGTGCGCCGCACAAGGCTTGCTCGCGGTATTCCCGTAGGCAGCGATTTGGAATTTATAGACGATGTTACTATGCTGAGAGCATTTGAGGAGAGGGTGCGGGTATAAAGCGGCCCGGCAACAGCTCAAGCGAAGGAAGCACGCACATCCTGCTGTCGTACGGGCGCGATTTATCGCGTCCATCCTCTGCCCCTGCATTATATTATGATCTCAAAGGCACCCCGCTCGGCACCACAAAACCCACCGCTCCGGGCGTATATCTCGAAAAACATGGCAAACACGTGAGGAAAATAGCGGCGCGCTAATATTGCATTTCAATAAAATCTCCACATTGTAGCTATTGCCATTACGCCAAAGAATGCACTCCAAAAATAATTTCTCATAAAAGAGTTTAGCTTTATCACATTTGGATCACTGGCTTTTTTTAGATAAACGGAAGATAATATGGTTAAAAGCAAGAAACCGTAAGCTGTAAGATATATGAACTCTAAATACATAACATCTGCTGATTGAACCCTTTCTCGCAAATTAACGTGGTCGAGAACAAGAGCAAAAAACAAACCGGAACAACCAAGCACCGTATCTAAAACATTGTTTTTGTCGCGTATAAAAATTAGAACAAAAAGCAAGGTGACTATCACCATAACAGAAAGCAGTTTGCTAACCAAAATATCCATAAATTTAGTGGATATAAATAAATTCAGGCGAATATTGGGAGCCCTGTTTTGAGAGGATACATTGCCCAAATTGCTTGAGCTTCTGCTAAAACGATATGAATAGGAAGATTGCAAAATATTCCAGCCGGTTATTTTAAGCTGATCGTCAATGCCAGGATTATCAACTGGGAACATGCTGCTGTATGCAGTCATATCTGGAACCAGCATTGTGTTATCGTCTTTGTTTTTGCCTTTGATTGTGAAAGACATATTATATACGCCAAAGGGATAAAGCCCATAAGAAGGAACCTGCTCAAGCTCCACTACGAAAGCCCAGCGCATTAAAATAGCTTTATACCCATCCATAGTTGTTTCTAGACTATCCACGAGTTCAAAGCTTCCTCCATAAGCGCCGCCAGCCTGGCCTCCAAAAAAATCTACTCCTTTATTTCTATAAGTATCGTATAAATATTTACGGGAAATTTGCCTGGGATATTGTTCATCGGTTATAAGGAATTTTTGCCAAACAAAACCATTTACCGTAATAACATTTGACTCTACAAATCGAATGGAATTTATCATTATCCCGGTTGGCAGAATTTTTGCCTGCGAGCCGTAAAGCGAATCTGACCTGCTTTGGTATCTGTTAACAAAGAAATCTACTGCCTTTTGATCTATAACCAATGCAGGGTTCCATTTAAAATCTATGCCATTTTCTTTGAGTATTTTTTTATCGCTTTCGCTGTATGGATGTTCTTCGTAATTATTTGTCGTTGTTCTGCCGGAATTTGAACCAGGATAGCGATAGAAAACTGCTATGCAAATAATTATAGAAGTCAGCAGGCAAACCGGAATTAAAGTATAAATCAAACCGCTTGCTGGTTTAAAGAGTATTTTTATGCTGAACAATAATAATAATATGGAAATAACGGAAAACACCAACATCCGAAAAAATATCTTGCGCATCACGCTCTGATAGGTGCCGGATTCCTGCGAATTGCCGGAATATACCGATGCTCCTAAATAAAACGGCATATTCGGAATTTTAAAAATAAATTCATTGCTGTGTTGCCTAGGCGGACGAACTCCGTCTGTTGCACTCACAATAAAATTGCCAGCTGTGTCTAAAATATACGGCGAGCCATAGCGGCCTATGCCTATTCCTTGCATATAAGCATAAAGCTCGCTTGTGCTATGAGTAATTAAAACAAAACCTCTTTGCTCGTTTATTTCAACAGGTAAAATCTTATATATGACTCTTGCTTTTGAGCCTTCGTCAAAAGCAGGGCCAATCCAGTCTTTTTTATGCCCAAGCGAATCTGCTTTTTTAAACCAGTCGTAATATGTTCTTATGTTTCGCCTGTCAGTATTGGTAAATGTTCTCGCACCCCTAGGCAAATAAGCCGCCCAGCCGGAATCGGGCTGCCATACATCTCTGCGAGAGCGATAGTTTGCCGGATTATTAATAGAATCTTCTCTGTTTGCAAAGCGAACCGAATCTGCGTGCAAGCGTCTTTTGTCGAGATCTTTATTTTCCAAATATATAAATATTCCTCGCACAGAAGCCTCGTCTATTTGAGCTCTTAAATTTCTCGGCAATTCGGTTTTATAGTCTTTAGGGATAAGCGGCAGCGAGTGTTCCAAAGAATCCATTAAAGCACTTGATAATGCGAAAAATGCGCTAAGTGTATCAACATTGCTTTCAATCTTTTTTTTCGCTATATTTTCGAAAGATATATTTGAAAGTTGGTTGAAAGGGCGGTATTCTTTAGTTGCCAAAACAGCAAAGCAAATTGCGGCAATTAAAAGAATAAGCGCTTTAAGAACGGAGAGCTTGCTTCTTGAGCCAGGTTTTTCTTCATTGCCTTTCTGTTTGTTTTCCGAAATCGAAGACATAAGGCTTTTTATTGAGCGAAATGTGTTAATTTTCATAATTCAACAACCCCAAAATAGGTACATGCAACCATGCCGGCCTGCTGCCAAGTTCATAGCTTATTTCATACAAGGCTTTTTCCAAAATATAACTGGATAATAAAGCTTTTCGGCTTTTTTCTTTCGCTGGCAGTAAAAGGGAATTTCCCATTTCTTGCCAGTAAGCTTCTAAAAAAGGCGTAGCCAAATCTGGGCGCCGCCCTTTAAAATGAGCATCGGCATACGCAAAAGAGCGGAGAATTCCGGCTACATCGCGCAAAGGCGAATGCTTTTCTCTGCGAAAAGCAAGGGAGCGCGTTGGTTCTCCTTCAAAATCCATAAAGAAAAATTCAGGAGAATTCCACTGAATTTGCCCCAAATGCAAATCGCCATGAATGCGAGTTCGCATTCCGGTATCGGTGCTTGCTCTCAATCGCCGTATTTTTTGCGGCAAGAGGGGGAGAGTCGACAACACTTGTTGAGCTAATTGCTGATTTTTTTTGCTCAGACGGGGCAAAGCGTGCTGCAGTTGTTTTTGAACATGGTTTGCTAAATTTAGGCAGTTTTGATTTTGCTGCTTTCGGTAAAGCGAGGTAAAAGGCTCAGGAACGAATGCTGCTTCACGCCCTTTGCCGAGGGTGAGATGCATTTGCGCAAGTCTTTTTCCGAGCAGTGCGGCTTTTTTTGCGTTGGGTTTTTCGCCCAGCAAATCCCAAGCGTTCAGCCCAGGCCGAAGTGCTTGCTGCACTGTTGCAATGGTGTATTCTCCTTGAGCATCTTTGTATTTCCAGCTACCGAGCACTGCGGCAATATAGGGAAACTTTTTTTTGCGCAAAAAAATACCCATCTCATTTTCGGGATGCGTACCGCTTTGCAAACGCCTGTACAATTTAAGAAAACACTCACCAGGAAAAAGAAATGCTGAATTGCTGCCTCCTGTTATTTCACGTGGCTTTTTCCGAGGAGTGAGCCAGGGAGATACCATAAAGGTAGCGAAAGCGAGAGTTCCTAGCGGGTATGTATAAAGGTCTTCGCTGCCATCTGAATAAGATACATCTAAAAACTGCAAAGAGCATTGGCTGTTTATAGGAATATTTTTCCGTATCGTAAGTTTTGCCAGTTTACGGTCTTTCGCCATAAACCAGCGTGCCTTTTTTACATAAGCCATTAGGGTTTTCATAACCCTGCAATTTCCTCGCTCGAAAGCCCCGTAGTCTGGGCTATCACATCAAGCGGAACGCCGCTGGCCTTAAGCTTTCTCGCTATATCCGCCCTGCTCCGAGCCTCGCCCTCTGCACGGCCGCGAGCCTCGCCTATAAGCTCGCCCTCCGCCTTGCCGCGAGCCTCACCTATAAGCTCGCCCTCTGCTTTGCCTTCATCCCTAGCGGTATTGATCGAGCTCACATTGCTGCGCCATTTATCAACATACCAATCGTATCTGAGCTTATTCTCGCGGCTCAAACGGCTGTATTCAAGAAGCTCGTTCGCCGCACTCAAACCAGGTGCGTCAAAACCTGATCTAACAGCCGAATGCTTCAAATAATACATCCACTCGTCTAATTTGTCCTTGACAATGTCCCTGAAACGATCAACTTTCAAAATATAATACTCAGGAAATATCTCCCTAACCTCAGATTTTAAAAACATCTCTTTCTGCCTAGGCGACAGCTCCAATTCGTCTCTGCGGTGCAAGCCTACAAAATTCGTGGAGCCGTAATAGATATAATCCTCGCCAACGCCAAGCTCAAAATAAACTATGTGTATGGAATA
>JAITFT010000140.1 GCA_031281155.1 Candidatus Fibrimonadaceae bacterium | reverse complement strand
TTATACTCTTTGCTACCCAAATGCGATTGCGGCTCCCACAAAGGCTCCGAACTCTCCCTTGAACAGGAGAAAAAAACAATAGCAACGCAAAGCAAAACCTTTGCTGAAATAGAACGCATGTAGTGTAATATAGAAAAATTTCCTATTTTAGCTGTTTTGCTTTCATTTTTTACTTCAACTCCGCCCACCAATGTTCGGTAACCGAATTTTCATCCACGCGCAAAGTTTGCCCTACTTGCGGAGTGAGCAATTTAACCTTTTGGATTTCGGCGGCTTTGACTGCTCGCTCTATAGGCTCCCACCAGTCGTGGATGGATAAATCGAAACTGCCCCAGTGAATTGGCATCATGGTTTTCCCTTGCAAATCCAAATGCGCTTGAACGCCCTGTTCTGGCGTTACATGGGAGTAGGGCCAGTAAATGCTGTATTGACCGTTTTCTATAAGCGTTAAATCAAAGGGGCCATAGTGATGACCAACCTGTTTGAAATGCGGGCCATAGCCCGTATCGCCGCTGAAAAACAATCGGTGCTTAGAGCCAATAAAAGCCCAGGAAGCCCACAAAGTTTCGTTGTGCTTAAACAGAGTGCGTTTTGAAAAATGGCGTGCAGGCGTGCAAACAAAACGCAAAGTTTGCCCAGATGAACCTTGAATAGTTCCTTCTTGCCACCAGGTAAATTCACGAATTTTTGCCGAATCTACTCCCCACTTTCTCAAATGCTTGCCCACGCCGAGAGGCATAAGGAAATAACCTGTTTTCGGAGCCAAAGCGAGAATTGCCGATTTTTCTAGGTGGTCATAATGTTCGTGGGAAATAAAAACAGCATCTATAAATGGAAGTTCCTCTGCTGTTATCGGAGCGTTTTTTTGAAAACGGCGAATATTGACTAAGGAAACGGGTGATACATTATTTGTGAAAACAGGATCGAGCAGCAAGCGCACTCCGTCTATTTGCACAAGCAGGCTGGAGTGCCCAAGCAGTGTAACATACAAGCCCTCTTTGTTTTCCGGAAAGGCTTGCTTTACATCAATTCTCTGCATAGGCAAGGGCTTGGCAGGCTTAGTGGCATTTTTCTTTGCACGGAGCCAGTTTAAAATTCCGCCCTTCATACGGGGCGGAATTTGCGTTGAATCCACAGGCCAGGGATTTGCGTATCTTCCATCTTTGAATATTGGCATGGTACGCTCAATATCTGCGGACTGTTCTTTCATAGGTATCTCACTGGCTAGAATTAGGGAACATAAAATTAACAATAAACGTAAAATCATCATTTTATATCCATCTCATCAATAATTTTTTTAAACGCTACGCGCAGCTGCGCTATAACCTTAACGCTTTTTCGTATAAGCCCCGGAATTTGTTTCGGCTCAACGAAAATGACTATTAAAATCAAGATCAAAAGAATTTCAGGAAAACTCACTCCGCTTGTCATTTTTTTCGCCTCACAAAAAAAGAAATCAATATGCTAAGGCCATAAAGCACAAGCAGTGGCATAGCGAGCAGTATTTGAGATAAAACATCTGGCGGAGTAAGAATTGCCGCCAGTATAAATATAATCACTATTGCATAGCGAAAATTACGAATCAAAAATTTATGGTCTATCAAGCCGATTTTTGAGAATACAAAGGCAACCACAGGCAATTGAAAAGCAAAGCCAAATGCTAGAGCAAGCCTAATGAGGAAACCCAAATATTCATCAACTTTGAAAAAAGGCTCTATTGTGCCTGCCGCAAATTCGGTTAAAAATTTTAGCACAAGCGGAAGCGTATAGCAACTGAAAGCTACGCCGGCTAAAAAACAGAGAGTGGACACTAGGGCAGTCGGCAGCACCAAAAACTTTTCCCTTTTGTAAAGCGCGGGCGATATAAAGCTCCAAGCCTGTTGAAATATAATTGGCGAAGCAAGTATTAAGCCGCATATAATGGCAATTTTTATGCTTAATATTACCGACTCTGCTGGTGCAGTGTAAATTATTTGCACCGATGAGCCGCTCAAGTGCAACGAATGATTCACAATTAAATTGAAAATTTCTTTCCAATAAAAGCCGCATGGAATGGCGCAGATAACAAGGACGCAACTGCAGCGAATCAGTGTATTCCGCAATTCTTCAATATGAGCTATAAGCGGCATTTCCTTGCTGCGAGCATTGTCATCAACTGTTTTTGTCATCTATCTGGGAGCTTTCTTTGGTGCTTGCAGTTTTAACGTTATCGTCATCTAATTCATCTTTGAGTTCCTTGGATGCTTTTCTGAATTCCCGCAACCCAAGCGCCAAGCCTTTTGCCAGTTCGGGTATTTTTTTCGCTCCAAACAGCACCAGCACAATGAGCAGTATCAACAGCAATTGGTTTACGCCTATGAATCCCATATTTGTTATCCTCCGTTTGGAATAAAGGTTCGTTGGTTAATGTAGAAAAAATCACACCTCCCTGTGCACCTTAACTCCCTCTACGTAAATTGCGCTGAGCGGCCTTGCTGGGCAAAGGTATTCGCAGGCACCGCAGCCTATGCAGCGGTTTATGTCTATCATTGGGACTTTCGGTGAATTGGGATCGTCTGCGTTTTGCGGAATTCTGGTTATTGCCGCTGTGGGGCATTTGCGTGAGCAAAGGTCACAGTTATCGCCCTTAGTATTCACAACACAAAGCTCTTGCAACCAAACAGCGTAGCCAATTTGAATTGCAGATTTCTCGGCTCTTGTAACAGGGCTTATAGCCCCGGTTGGGCAAACTTCCGAGCACTTCACGCATTCGGGGCGGCAATAGCCGCGTTCAAAAGACATATAAGGCTTTGTTTTATTTGAACGCAACACCTGATTTGAGCAAACCGTAACGCAAAGTTGGCAACCGGTGCAGCGATCGTGGAAATTTTTCCAGCTTCCTGCACCTGCCGGAACCACCGGCTTTGCTCGCTGCGGAGCCTTTTTATCTTCAAGGCGAGCGAGACCGCCATCAAACTCATTGGCTATGGCGCCAGTGGCAAAACTCGATGCGAGCAATGCTGTTTTGGTGATTAAACTGCGGCGTGTTTGCCCTTCTTCGCTAAGTTTGTTGGATGTTTTTTGTAAACTGTATTTCATAGCTTTCTTGGGGCAGTTATCTATGCAGTTAAAACAAGATACGCACTGTGAATAGTCTATTTTTTTATTTACAACATCAATGCAAGACGCTTTGCAATTTTTAGCGCATATACCGCAGCTCTTGCATTTTTCTTGATCAATGCGCAATTTTATCAATGAATACTTTGAAAGCAAACCAAGAAGGGCACCAACAGGACAAACTTTGTTGCAATAACCGCGCCCGCTCTTATATGCAAAAGAAATTACAACCACAGAGCTTATAATCGCCAAAATAAACGCAGTCGAGCCTCTTAGCCATATATCTACGGAATAAAAGGCATAGCTATCAAAACGCTCGGCAAAGTGGGCGAGCAGATTGTTTCCGTATTTATAAACAGGGCTTAGAATTTGCGAAACCATTCTTCCAAACATGCTATAGGGGTCGATCAGGTTAATAAGACCGCCTTTGCCGAGAAATAATGGTAAAATAAAAACAGCAATCAAGACATAGCGCAAAACAATCCATGCCTTGCGTGGCGGCTTATAAGAAAAACGAGCTTTTTTCCTTAGGCTTGCCAAGCGTGAAACTATATCTTGGAAAACGCCCAGCGGGCAGACTGTGGAGCAATAAATACGCCCAAGGAGCAAGGTTAAAAATATTATGCTCAAAAAAATCAAAGCCTGCATGGCAAGGATTGCCGGAACTAATTGTATTCTAGCGCACCACCCTAAATAAGCGTGCACTGTCCCTGTAAAATCGAGGAATAGCAATGTGAGGGCTGTGAAGAAGAACAGGGCAAGGGCAATTCGGGTTTTTCTAAGCATTTGCTTATAATATATAAATTTTTCTATATTGCAAGCATCCCTTTCAGGGTAATCTTGTGAAATTCAAGAGCAGTCCCGCTACCGTGGTGGCAAAGCGAAAGCAAAGCCAAAGCCGGAAAACCTGCCTGGGTGCAGAGCGTCATAAGGTGCTTTGCAACAATGTTCCGAGGTAGAACCATGACCCAAAGAACCCCTTTGGCTGCGTTTAGGCGCTCCATTCTCATAGCAACTTTTGCGCTATCACTCTTTGCTTGCTCCAGTGGCGGCGATGATTCCGACAACAAATTTCAATTCCCAGAAAGCGGTCCGCTATTGCTGAATTTCACAAGCGATTATATAACCGGAGAACTACGTTGGATGAGTGCAGAATCAGCAAGTCTTGCGCCAGAAGCCCTATCTTTTGGTCAAGATACAAAAATTGCTGCTTATAATGGAAACGTTTTCATTTTAGAAAGATTGCCAAGCAGTAATTTGAGTTGCTTAATAGGCAGAGCTGGTACCATTAAGCAAAAAAGTCTAGAGGCAGGTTCAATGCCTTATGACCTTGCTGTTATAGGCAGCAAAGGATATATAGCTTTGAATGAAGCAGACTATATTCAAGTTTTTGATGTTAATACTTGTAATCTAGGCAATAAAATAAATTTGCCAATAGTCAACTCAAATGCCGCTACCATTAAAGCGAGCGGTGATACATTGCTTGTTGTTTTGCAAAGGCTGGAAAATTATGTAGCGACAGAGCCGGGGCTTTTGCTTCGCATAAATGCAAGCACAGAAACCCTTATAGACACTATTCAGCTCAATTTCTACAACCCTCATGCAAGCCTATTGAGCAAAGGAAAGCTATTTATCGCTTCGGTAGATTATTTCGGCGCATCAACCGGAATTGAAATTGTGGATTTGGCAAGCGGTGAAATTGAGATTTTATTTGACGGCGGAGTTAGCAGCATGGCGCTTGATGAAAGCACGCAAACTCTTTATGCGAGCGTGTATGTTGGCTGGGGAGAGGTCCCGGTTAAGCCAATAAATTTGAGCGATAAGTCTGTAGGCGAAGCTCTGCCGGGCATAATAGATGCTTATAACGGGCTTGTTTTTGACAAAGAAAACAAAAAGCTATTTATTGCAGATGTTGCTGGTTTAAAAGTTTATGATACCCAAACAAAAGCAATGATAACGGTTGCCAATGATTTGCCGCCATACTCACTGGCAATTAACTAAATTACTGCCATGAAAGAAAAACAACGACAGCTTAAAATTTTGCCCCTTGACAAAACTTTTTTTCTACATTTAACTTTAACTTATAGTTAAGAAAAGGAGTCTTTTATGAGAGTTTTCAAAATAGCCTTCACGCTTTCGTTTTTCGCCTTTTTTTGTGGCGTATCGCAAGCTAGCTACGAGCCTTGGCCTATAGTAGAAACAGAAAAGGCTAAGTATATAAGTGAGCCATCCAACAGAATGGAATCTGTAAGATATATAGAGCCTTACGATAAAAACTTCCTTCCCTATGAAATTTGCGGAGAACCAAGCGATTTCAAGATTACCAACTTATCTATGAAGCTACAATATCGCTTTGTGAATAGAA
>JAITFT010000128.1 GCA_031281155.1 Candidatus Fibrimonadaceae bacterium | reverse complement strand
GGGTAGGACTCCTGGGGAGATGTGGAGTGGCGTTGAGCCTTATGAGCGGGCACCCAAGGTGTGCCGGAAGTTTAGCGGTTGGGATGGGATGCTTAGGGGATATCTGCTGGGTTACGGGTAGCTCTGTTTTTTGGGGTAGGGGGGAATTGCGCCTGTCCGCGAAGATTGTGGGTTGCTGTTTGGGAAAATGCTGTTTTTGGTGAGATTTTGCTGTTGAGAAAAGACGGCTATTGGCTCATTTTGCCGTTGCGGACAGCGGACGGGGCAACGGGTCAGATACCGCACCTAGCAAATCGACGTCTATAAAAAATAGTTATTGTTCCGTCATCGTTTATTTTTTGTCTATTACCATATGTTCCGCCAACTATCTCCCATTTATAATTATAAAACATATCTATTATTTCTTTGTCAAATTCATAATATCCCATTTTTGAAGCCGGAACTGTATCGTTAGCATATTTTCCTGTTCTTGCTCCAGTGCTTGAAAATGTAATTGTATCATTGACGACGGAACCATCAGGGAGAACCGTTAATTCTATCTCAATTTTTCCTCCTAGGCATTTATAAAAAACTAGATACTTGTCGTATATTCTTTCCGTGAAATGATCAGCGCAAATTAATGGATAATAGATAAATTCTTCATTAAGGCAAGCAGATCTGCCACTAAATATAAGCGCAAGATTGCGAGCAAGAATGCTGTCTCCCATTTCAACAAGCGCACCGCGAACGATAGTGCTATCCTCAGTAGCAAGAGCCTTGCGAATAATATCCTCAGTAGTAGGAGCCTTGCGAATAATATCCTCAGTAGTAGTAACCTTGCGAGTAATAATATTGTCCTTAATGGCAAAAGCAAAGAATATACTAATAAATATGAATATGACTGTCAGAAATTTATTTAACAATTGTTATTACTCCCTTTCTTATTAAATTTCTTATGGATTTATCGTAATTATTGGGTTTAATAGCGTCTATTTCTTTTTGGCTAAGGCTGGCATGATTATATATTTGAACTCCTTCAAGATGCTTATACCCTTTAGCATTTTCTGCGTTTGTTTTCAAAAAACCAACAATTTCATATTCCCTCATCCTTCCCATATCATCTGGCGAAAAAGATAAATCAATATTTTTAGTTGACGGTCCATGCGTATGATACATTCCAACCAATTTATAATGCAGATGCTCAAGATCAACATCCGGCAATCTTATTTCGTCTTCGCAACCTTTATACAGTGAAGTTATATGAAATTCACCACTTATTTTGTCTTGGTAAATCATACCTCCAACTTCACGATTTTCCTTCATAGATAACTCATGTGCTTTATTGACAGCAGCTATTCCCGCTTCCTCTATTGTATTAAAACTTTTCTGCATAAAGAATTTAGCACCAGGCTCTCGCGTAGCCATTGGGCATCTATTTTCTTCCGCATTGCGCCTAGCCAAATCTTCCCTTTCCTTTTGTTTGGCTGTGCTTTCAATAAGAATTGAAACGCCTTTTTTATTTTCACTATCATTCGCCTGCTCAATCAGCGTCATTCCAAATAGATTTGCTGGTGGCATTGCTTGGTTCACTGGCGTCATCCCGAATGAGTCTGCTGACGTCATCCCGAAAAGTTCTTGATTGTTCAGGGTTTGCCTCCCATCCTCGTCCAAGAAAGCAACCGGATTCCCTCTACAATACGCATACAAATTCACCCCATCCACCAACCCCGCCGGGTCAGCGGCCGTCCATCTACTCAACCAGCCAGAATAATACCTCGCTAGCATGTAGTAAAGCCCGCTTTCCTCGTCCTTTTCCTTGCCAGTGTATCTATACCGCTTCCGGCTCACCTCTGCGCCAGAGCTTCCTGCCTGATAGCTGGTATCGCCATACGGATAATACTCTTCGTAGCTTATAATGTTTGCGTTTCCGTCAAGCTCCAAAGCAGCGGATTCAATGTTGTTGCTCAACTGGTACCTTTGCACTATTGCTGGATTAGCAATTTGTCCGTTTTCATAAGTTTTCGTTTCCACAAGTGCAATTCGCTTCTTATCATCCATTATATGCAGTGTTTCTCTTTCCAACTCAAGGATATTTCCATTCCTTTTCCTGAATATTTCAAATCCGCCAAGGTACAATCTTTCCTCTATAATATTCCCTTTCTCAACGACCTTCCTTGTCCGTCCGCCGCTCCAATCATAGTTATAATACGCTTCCATCGTACCCTTTGCAACATGCTTCAATTTCTCCGCAAAGTTCCACTCCATATTCTGCAAGTGCGGCATTGAGACCATAGAGCCATGCTCATTGTGAGTATAATTTATCATTGAACCGCCCCTAAGCGCTCCGCCGCCCTTGGGCAAGTCAATAGAAGGAGAGGCTACAAGCTTGGAAGACGGGCCTTGACGGTTATTGCTTTGCTGGTCGGGAGCTTGGCGCATGAGCGTTAATCTAGAAAATAAATCATGGGGGCATCCGGCTTTTGTTTGCTAACATAATCCATTCCGCTTTGCTTTGCAAAGCTCCCTCTCCAGAAACTCGCTAGCTCGTTTCCTAGGGAAAGCTAGCTAAAGCTCCAATACACCTCTTCCCTAATAACCTCTTTTTGCAGAATTATATTCGGCAGGGTCAAATACTTTGTTTTTAGGACAAATTTTCCGATAATATAGGTTATAGGGTCTATAACAGCCACGGCGGTTGTGGGGACTCCTGCTATAAAGCTTTCCAAAGCGGCAGTTCCAGGCATGCAAACCACGGTTTGCGCCCCAGCGAAAGAAACACCATGTTCTTTTAAAATAACGGGGAATTTTCCGTTTAGCTTTTTATTCAAAAAATCAAAAAGCTCCTTGCGAGAAGCAACGAACGCTGCGTTTTCAGTGCTTTCCGCTAATTCTATATACTTGCTCAAATTTCGTTTTAATTGACCTAGCCTGCTCCCTGGCAAAAATAAAACCTTGCCTTTAAATTCCTCGCAAATTTTTGTATTGCTTAAACACGGATGCTTAATGAAAATTACATTCGCTCCAAAACTCTCGTAAATCTCTTTTTCAAAATCAAAAAAAACTCCAACATGAACATCCTTGAAATGCTTTCCTCTATTTTTTTTCCAAGCCCAGATTTTAGGGGGAGCAATGTAAAAAATGGGTTTATTTATTTTTTTTGCAAGCTTGACAAGCGGTAAATTCATGCCTGGATAATCTATGCAAATTAAGGCTTTGCAGTTTTCATCTTTGAGTTTTTTTTGCAAAGTTTTTTTGATTGCAAAAAGTTTTGGGAGTTTTTTAAAAACATCAAAAATTCCATTCACCGCTAGGGTTTCAAAATTTGCCACGCTTTTTAAACCAGCGCTTTGCATTCGCTGCCCACCAGTGCCAATAGCCTCAAAATTATTGTTCAAAACCTCCTTAACAATTTCTTCACCTAAAATATCACCAGAATCTTCACCGGCAGTTATTAGGAAAAATTCAGACATGTTCTTTTATTCCAAATAAATTGCATGATTTGCAATGTAGAAAATTCTAGATTCTCTCCAAATGTTAAAATATTTTCCAAACGTAGC
>JAITFT010000049.1 GCA_031281155.1 Candidatus Fibrimonadaceae bacterium | reverse complement strand
GCAGCTGCCTATAAAGCGGCGGGTTGGAAGTTCGCTTTGGAGGCGTGCGTTTAGGCCGCATTCAGTTAGAAGCAGTATTGGGTCTTCTTCGGGGGCTTCGCGAATGTAATCTAGCATTTGCCCTGTGCTGCCAACAAAATCGCTTAACATGGCTACTCCTGGGTGGCATTCCGGGTGACTCACTATGCGAAGCCCTTTGTTCTGCATTCTAAAGTATTTTACTAAATCGGGATCGTACTGTTCGTGCACGTAGCAGGTTCCAGTGTGCAGTACGAGCTCTTTTTTTATGCCCATTTTTTCGAGGTCGTTTTTTAAGTTTTCGCCCATGAGTTTATCTGGCAGGAATACTATTTTATCGTTTGGGATTTTGCTTACTATTTTTACAACGTTTGAGCTGGTAACGCAGACATCGCAGTTTGCTTTGACATCTGCGGTGGTGTTAATGTAGCATACGAATGTGTGATCTTTATATTGTTCTTTTAATTTTTTAACCTGTTCGCCTGTTATGCTATCTGCGAGGCTGCATCCTGGGTTTGAGCCCGGTATAAGCACTCTTTTATTTGGGTTCAAAATTTTCGCTGTTTCGCCCATAAATTCAACCGCCGCAAAGACTATGGTATCTGCGTTTATTTCCATAGCGTTTTTGCTGAGTTGG
The DNA here is from genome assembly GCA_031281155.1 of Candidatus Fibrimonadaceae bacterium. GTDB lineage: Bacteria > Fibrobacterota > Fibrobacteria > Fibrobacterales > Fibrobacteraceae > Fibrimonas. The sequence goes on along the minus strand of JAITFT010000049.1, from coordinate 18,325 downwards.
TAGGAGTCGCCGCTATAATCTGCCACGCCAAAGGTTATTTCTGGCGCAACGTAGCTATGCGCGAGTATTGCGGCGTTCTTTTCTTTTTTTAATTCATTTATTTCATTTATTAAAGAAACCAACTTTTCGCAGTTTTCCATTGAATATTGGCAAAGCACTGTTCCGCTTTGAATGGAACGCAATTTGTTGTATAGTTGTTCAGCGAGCATGGGGGGTAATGTAGAAAAACCGCTTTCAAAGAAAAGGTTACTTGTTCTCAATCCTGCTCTGCGCGCCGGCATCTATTTTGCTTGGGTTATCTAAAATTATAAGTTCAATGTGCTCCGTTGGAATAAACATAAATTTACCATATTTCATCATGTGTATAAATTTTTGCTGAGATTCCAACTTTCTGCACAAGCGAATATACTCTTCTTTGGCTTTTTCAACATCGGCTTTAAAATAAAACTTAATTTTTTCGCCGGAAGTCAAGCTTATAGTGATTGTGTAGTTATCGAGCCCATTATCTTCGAATGCAGATATCATAGTTTACCTGTTGAGTATATAACCTGTTAAGCGTTATCCTATTGTTAGCAACACCATTCCTTCTTCTACCGGCTGACCTTCCTTAACGCTAATGCTTTGAACGGTACCAGCAGAAGAAGCGTAAATTGGAGTTTCCATTTTCATTGCTTCTAATACAATCACTTCTTGATTTACAGAAACGGCTTGCCCAACTGCCACCTTTATTTTCATAACCTGGCCAGCCATTGGGCTAAGCACAGAAGCGCCAGCCCCTGCTGGTGCCGGCGCTGGTGCCGCTGGAGCAACGGGAGCAGGTGCTGCGACAGGCGCAGGAGCTACCGCTATAGGAGCAGCCACGGGCATTGGCGCTGGTGCAGGCACAAATGCAACGGGTACAGGCGCAGGCACCATGGCACCTTCACCTAAGATCTCAACGGCAACATCGTAAGTTCTGCCTTCTAGAGTAATACGGAGTGTTTTCATAATTTTTCCTCTTGGTTAAACTTTGTTAGTATGGAGAGCAACTCTGCCTTGAACGGCCCAAGTCCAATCCATTGTGCTTAAGGGTTTAAATTTTACAACGCTAACCGGCATACCAAGCGTGTGGGCAGCGGCAGCAGTTAAAATAGCTATGAGCTTTTCGTTGCTAAGGCTATGTTGAGCCACAGCCGCACCGATAACAGCCATAAATTCCTCATCGCTAAGACCAGGATGTATTGGCCCCGATGCTACAGGAACAGATGCATTTGCTGCTGTTGCCGCAGATGCGGTTTTTGAGCCAGTAGCAGGAATTTGCAATTTAATTAAATAGCCTACCATGCAGATTAGCACAACAAGACCAGCAAGCAAAGCATAAACAACTAGCTGAAAAGATTCTGGGGTCATAGTGGTATTAATCCGTGTTTTTTAGGTGGACGCGTAGAACGCTTGGTTAACGAGAAACGCAAGGCCAGAGCTATGCGGTTTTTTGTTTCAGATGGTTCTATTACATCTGTTATCATGTTCGTTTCAGCGGCTTGCCAGGGGCTTGCGAATTTATCGCGATATTTCTCAACAAGCTCGGCTCTCTTGGCTTTAGCGGCTGCATCGCCACCCTCGGCTTTGGCAGCGTCTATTTCTCTTTTATACACAACGGGAATAGCTCCCTCTGCGCCCATAACGGCAATTTCTGCGCAGGGCCAGGCGTAAACAAAATCTGCGCCCATATCTTTTGAGCACATTGCCAAATAGGAACCGCCGTAAGCTTTGCGCATAATTACGGTTATTTTCGGAACGGTGGCAGCGGCATAAGCAAAAAGCATTTTTGCGCCGTGCCTTATTATGCCGCCTCTCTCTTGTGCAAGGCCGGGCATAAAGCCGGGAACATCTACCAAGTTAACAACGGGAACATTAAAAGCATTGCAAAAGCGAATAAACCGCGCGCCTTTATCGGAGCTGTCTATATCTAGGCAACCTGCTTTAACGGTGGGCTGGTTGGCTATTATGCCTACAACCATTCCATCTATGCGAGCAAAACCAACTACTATGTTTTTTGCAAAATCTTTTTGAACTTCCAGCCACTGGCCTTTGTCTGTTATTGCTTCTATAACCTTGTGCACATCGAAACCTGTTTTGGAATCTGCCGGAACAAGCTCGTTAAGACTTGTGTTTTTAATTTCTTCTATGCTGGTTGGTATATTATGCGGAGGATCTTGCATATTGTTTAGAGGCAAGAAACTGAGCAGCCTTTTGGCTATGGCTATTGCTTCTTTGTCGTCTTCTGCAACAAAGTGAATATTTCCGCTTATGCTTGCGTGTGCATCTGCCGTGCCGAATTGCTCAACAGGAGCCTCTTGACCCGTGGCTGCCTTAATGACGCTTGGACCGCATATATACATTTCTGCGTTTTTGCGAGTTTGAATTAAGAAATCTGTTAGTGCGGGGCTATAGGCCGCGCCGCCGGCGCAAGGCCCGGCTATAATGGAGATTTGCGGAATAAGGCCGGAGGCGTAAACATTGCGGTAAAATACCTGCCCGTAGCCGCTGAGCCCCCAGATGCCTTCTTGAATTCTGGCACCGCCGGAATCGTTTATGCCTACTATGGGGAAGCCTAGTTCGCAAGCTTGGTCTTGAATATCGCAAATTTTTTGAGCATGCATTTGCGAGAGGCTGCCGCCGCTAACCGTAAAGTCTTGGCTGAATATTGCAACCGGGCGGCCATCTACGTTGCCAATGCCTGTAACAACGCCATCGCCAGGCAGTCTTTTTGCTGCTGGGCGAGCTTGGTCCACATGCATTCCTCTTTCCTGGAATGAGTCTTTATCGCAAAGAGCTTCGGCACGTTCGTGCGCAGTTAATTGCCCGCGTTCGTGGCGTTTTGCTACTTTATCTGCGCCGCCGCCGAGCTTTGCTTCGGCGCGCCGAGCACGCAATTCTTCTAAAAGTTTTGGTTTTATTGGCATATTATTATACCCTTATGCTGGAGTGCAAAACTCTGTTAAGGCACCACCCGTGGATTTCGGATGCAAGAAGCCTATGTTCATATTGCCTGCTCCTCTGCGAGGAGTTTTATCTAGGAGAGCCACACCCTTAGACTCGGCAGCAGTTAATTCTGCTGCTACATCGTCGCTTTCGTAGGCTATGTGGTGCAAGCCGCCTTTGCCTTTGTTGTTCTCAATGAATTTTGCAACGGTAGAGTCTGGGCTGGTGGCTTCTAAAAGTTCAATCCAAACGCCGCCAACATCGAAAAATGCCGTTTTCACCTTTTGTTCGGCTACTTCTTCTATGTGGCTTAATTTTAAGCCGAGCACGTTTTCGTAATAGCCGCGAGCTTCTTCTATTGAAGGAACAGCTATTGCTATGTGGTCTATCTTTTTGATCATGTTGCACCTCTTTTCTGCGAATGTAGAGTGTAATGTAGAAAATCCTAAGTTAATAACCGTGAGTTTCCTGTTTTTCCGCATGTTTAGCTTTTTTCAAAGATACCCCTTGTAAAATAAGGGTTCGTATGCGATTTTTTTGAAATTGGGTGTCCCAAGCGAAAAATAGCGTAGATTTTATGAAGTAATTCCCCGCTTGGACGCTTACCGTTACCCACAACTATTCCCTCCCTTGCCTTGAATAAATGGCTCCAGAAGAACTTTGAGAGGAAGCTTGGAGCGCCCAAAGGGTGGGGTGAAATTACCGAAAAGTAGCACTATGGAGGGAATATAGAAATTTAGCTCGCTAAACTCCCATAACCTTTGCCAGCTCGGCAATGTTTTGATCTTGCGGGAATTTTTTCTTGGCTTCGCCAACAATCTTTATAGCATTCGGGACATCGCCTGTTAAGGCGAGGGCCTGGCCGTATAAGAATGCAAATTCCGGCTTGTTTTTTAGGTCTTTTTTCAGAAATTCCAAATTATCAAGAGCCTCTGCGGCTTTATTTTGTGCAACGTATATTTCTGCTAAGGCAAGTGGATTATGCGGTGTTCCGAGCAATAAATTTTTTAAGGTTTTTAAAATATCCAGCGCAATTTGCAGAGTATCTGTTTCTTTCCAGTAATCTGCCAAAAATTTCAAAGAGTCAGCGTGAGTATTTGCTGTGTTAGATGGCAAAAAACTTGTTTTTGGAATAATTGAGGCAGAGTAGCCAAACCATTTAATGGCTTCTTGACTTTGGCCAAGCATACTCAAAATTCGGGCTTTTCTTAATATTGCCGGCTCAAACTGCGAATTTTCTTTTAGCGATAAATCAAGCGATTCCAAGGCACCGGGCAAATTGCCCTGCCGCTCTAAAATACGGGCAATATCATAAGGCGATAGCACGAGCAGTTCGTTGTAACCTTGTTTTTCTGCTGTATTAGAAGCTTCTTTTAACCATTTAAGAGCATTTTCATTATCTTCTAAAATTTCGTAAGCTATGCCGTATTGGTACATATCAAGAGGGTTCATTCCTTTTTCATTTGGGAACTGTTCTCTGAAAATTTCCAGATTGCGCAATTGTTTTTCTTTTAAAAAAGCACGATCTTCGTAGCCAGTGTGGAAAACTTCCAAAGGCAAATTGACTTCTTGAAAGCCTAGCTTGCGAATGCTTGGCAGAATTTGCTCGTGTATGCGACCTTCAAATTTTATTTGCGCTTTGTTTGGAAATATGCGAACTTGAAAAAATTTTGAGCCTGTTTTGCCGCCGTCTGTAGAATTGCAAACAACAAGGGAGAATACTTTGTTAGGACTTTCTTGCTCAAGTTTTTTGCGAAGCTCTATAACGGTTTTTTGAGGCAGCCTGTCGTCTGCATCTAACCAAATTATCCAACGGCTGGATGCCTTGGAAAAAGAATAGTTTCTTGCTGCCGAAAAATCTTTTATCCATTTAAAGTGCTCTATTTTTGCCCCGAAGCTTTCGGCTATTTCAATGGTTTTATCGCTTGAGCCAGTATCGGTTACTACAATTTCATCTGCTAAACCTTGAACGCTTTTTAAGCATTCGCCAATATTTTTCTCTTCGTTTTTGACTATCATGCAAAGCGAGAGCAGCGGCCTTTTATCCTTTGCGCTCAGCAATGCGGCGTTAGCTCTGTCGAACAGCCACTTTGCATCTTGATTATTGGGCTCGTTTTTGAGCATTTCTTCTGCGTAGTTTCTTGATAATTTAAAATTCCCTTTATCAAATTCAAAAAGGCTTAAATTTTTCAGAGCGTCTTGCTTTATTGCAACATAATTAGAACCGCCTATGGTTACGTTGGCCTTTAAAGTTAGCAGTTTTCTAAAATACTGCATAGCTTCTTCTTTTTTATTTTCCGCTACCAAAATAACAGCAAGCCCGTAATATGAGTCGTCGTTTCTTGGGAAATGTTCCAGGCATTTATTATAAACTTCCTTTGCTTCATCAATTTTGCCTATTTCAGATAAATACCTGGCACATTTGTTCATGGCATTCATTTTTAAATCGAGCTGGCTGGGCGTGCAGTTTTTAAATTCAGATGCCCGCCTGTAGTATTCTACAGCTTTTTCCTTTTCTTCTAGAATGGCGTAAGCATCGCCGAATTCAATCAAGCCCTCTATTTTCTCTTCGTATTCAGGATCGGATAAGAGCAAGTCTAAGTCTCTTTGCGCTTTTTCTTTCAAGAGTTTTGGGCTTTCATAGCCTGTGTGCCAAATTATGGTATTTGTATTTATTGGATGCAAGCCCACTTCTGCCGCTGATTTAACCATGCTTTCGTGCACGAGCCCTTCGAATCGTATGTTTGGATTATTGGGAAACATTCGCGATTGCAGGAATCTCATTCCTGTTGGTTTGCCGCCTTCTACTGTGTTGAGAATGGTGAAGGCTATCATTTTATCCAGCGGCATTAGTTTCAGCTTGTTAAAGGCTTCTGCTTGGTCTGGTGGAACATAGTCATCTGCGTCCATCCACACAACCCAGGAGCAAGTGGCTTTTTTGAGGCTTAAATTTCTGGAATAGGAGAAATCGCCAACCCATTCGGAAGTCATAAGGACTGTTTTTGGGAAAGACTCAACGATTTCTATGGTTTTGTCTGTGGAGCCGGTGTCGTTTACAACTATTTCATCTGCAAAGGGCAAAAAACTTTGAATGGCACGCGCAATGTTTGCTTCTTCGTTTTTCACTATCATGCAAACAGAGAGCGTGTTTCTTTTGCCAATGCAGGGCAATGGTTGTTTTAGGGCTCCAAAAGGCATGGCTTTTTACCGAACATCTATAGATTCATAGTGCCTGGCTTCTTCACCTGTATAGATTTGGCGAGGGCGGCAAATCCTTTGCTTTGAGTTATCGTGAACCTCTTTCCAGTTGGCAATCCAGCCAGGCATGCGGCCAATAGCAAACATAACCGTGAACATATTTACCGGAATGCCAATTGCGCGCATAATTATTCCAGAGTAGAAATCTACGTTTGGGTAGAGTTTGCGCTGAATGAAGTAATCGTCGTTGAGCGCAATTTCTGCCAGCTCTTGAGCGATATCTAAAAGCTCGTCGTCTTGTTCTTGCTTTTGCAGAACTTTTCTTGCCATATCGTGCAGGATTTTTGAGCGTGGATCGAAGTTTTTATATACTCTGTGCCCAAAGCCCATGAGTTTAATGCCGTTTTCTTTGCGTTTGACTTTTTCTACATATTCTTTAATGGAGATTTTAGATTTGCGAATTTCTTCTAGCATTTCAACAACGGCTTGGTTTGCGCCACCGTGCAAGTGCCCCCACAAGGCGCAAACGCCGGCGGCTGCGCTTGCGAACAAGTTCGCACCGCTGCTTGCCACCATTCTAACCGTGCTTGTGCTGCAATTTTGCTCGTGATCTGCGTGCAGAATTAGAATGAGGTTTAGGGCTTTTACTATGTCTGGGTCTGCTACGTAAGGTCTATTTGGAAGCGAGAACATCATGTGCAAAAAATTGTGCACATAGCTGTATTCTGGCACTCCATACATAATTGGCCTGCCAATGCTCATTTTATAGGCGGCAGCGGCAATTGTGCGAACTTTTGACATTAGCAGGGCAGCGGTATTTTCAAATTCCGCTTCGCTCATGGCTCCTAGGAGTTCTTGGTGGTAGCCGCCAATTGAGTTTATCATGGCGCTTAGAATGGCCATGGGCGGAGCGTTGGTGGGGAAGCCATCGTAGTGATGTCTGAGACCTTCGTGCAGAAGCTCGTGCTCTGTTAGCAGTTTTGAAAAACGCTGAAGTTCTACCTTTGTTGGGAGCCTGCCCCAGATAATTGTCCATGCTGTTTCTATAAAGGTGCTTTTTTCTGCGAGTTCTTCGATAGGGTAGCCTCTGTAGCGCAAAATGCCTTTGTCGCCGTCTATAAAGGTTATAGAGCTTGTGCAGCTACCGGTGTTGCCATAGCCATCGTCGAGGGTTATGTATCCTGATTGGTCTCTTAGCTTGGAAATGTCTATTGCCAGCTCGTCTTGAGTCCCTTTTACCACTGGCAAGAGGTATTCCTTGCCATCTAAAATTAACTTTGCTTCGTTCACTTAAAATATCTCCATAATTCGTTTGGTTGGTAAGATAGAAATTTAAAAATCCAGGGTTATTCCGAAAATGTGGTTGGCTTTAAGCAAGATTGCTTCCAAGAGCCTTCCATGAAAGGTCCCTTCTAGGGAACGCTACTCCTGGGTTGTTTGTTTCTACCGGTAATATAGTATAATAGAATATGGAATTTTCTATATTACCTTTTATGCACTTTATAGATAGAACCCTAATTAGGAACTCCGTTATTTTGGCGGTAGATGATTCCCCGGTTTTGCTAGATGCCTTAGATATTAGCATTGGAGAACTTTGTAAGGAATTTATTGTAGCCACTAGCGCAGAACATGCCATTAAAATTGTAACCGAAAAACTGCCCGATTTAGTTTTGCTGGATATTGAAATGCCAAGAATTAATGGTTTTGAGCTTTTTGAAAAATTAAAAGAGCTAACAGCCATAGCTAGAATACCTGTTATTTTTCTAACAAGCATGGAAGACAAAAAAATAGAAGCTAAGGCACTTGAAATTGGAGCGGTGGATTACATAACCAAGCCATTCGATAGAACCGTTCTTTTGCACAGAATAAATACGCATTTGAACATATCCTATTACTGCACCAATTTGGAGGGAGCTTTGCAGTCTGTAGAAAACGGGCTTGTCAATACCTTCAGCTCGCTTTTGGAAAGCAGAGATAAAAACACAAGCGGTCATGCCTTGAGAACATCATTTTATTTAGAAATCTTAGGGCAAGAACTGATTTCCAATCAAGGCTACACACATGAACTGAATGATAGCCTTTTAAAAAGAATGGTACGAGCCGCACCCCTGCACGATATAGGAAAAATAGGCGTTCCCGATAACGTTCTTTTAAAGCCCGGAGCTTTTGACGACAAAGAATTTGAGACAATGAAAACTCACGCATACAAAGGAGCCAGGGTATTAGGCAATCTTTATAGAAAAATGCCAAGCCAGTACTATTTGTTTTTTGCCGAGCAAATAGCGCTTAATCATCACGAACGCTACGATGGTTCCGGGTATCCAAACGGGCTATCAGGCGAGGCTATTCCATTTTCTGCGAGGTTAATGGCAGTAGCCGATGTTTACGATGCGCTAACTCAAAATCGCGTTTATCGAACAGCAATGAACCACGAAAAAGCTTACCAAGTAATAGTAGAAAATAGAGGTAAGCAATTCGATCCAATCATTACAGATGCCTTTGAGAAAACTCACGATAAACTCAGGGTCATAATGGAGCAATCAGAACCTGGAGAATAAGATGCCTTTAAGAATCAGAACATTGTTAAGCCTGTTCAAAGAAAATCACTTGTACCTGTTTTCGGTGATAGCCGTTTTTTTTGTGATAATTGTATTCAATTACATTGTTACCAAAAATTCATTTGAAACCAGGCTGGAAGTAGAAGTTAATATTATTTCCGTGTTATCGGCGAATTTGCTAAAATCCAATTTGCAAAACTTTGAAACGAATTTTTTTGAAGATGCCCATCGCATTGAAAAATTCATCAACGATACAGATGATTTTTCAAGCGTGCAGGAACTCATAAAGTCATATTCCTATAAAAAAATGCTTGTTTCAGACGAGCTGGACACTATGCACATTTACGGAGTTTTAAGGGGAAAACCCTTTGCCAATCATACCAGCGATTTTGAAATGCCTTTGAGCATTATTGAGAATTTTCCTTGGTATAAAAATGCCATGGCCGCAAATGGAGGGCTGGTGCAAAATTCTCCTTACGAAAATCCTGCTATATGCTCCAAAGGCTCCTTAATATCATGGTCTAAGGAACTTTTCGACAAAAATAGAGAGCCTATTGGCGCAATAAACCTTGCCATACATTTCAGTGAATATGCCGAACTTTTTACTGAAGTAACAAAATTTGACGGCGGTTACATAATTTTAACAGATTCAAATGACATAGTTTTATCTCATATAGAAAAAAGCTATATAGGTCAATCAATAGCCAATATAAGCAAAGGCTGGAGTGAATTGCGCTTAGGAGAAACCGGCAGCGTAAAGGGCTTGAGAAATTACCAAGAAAAAAAATCTTATATTTTCAAAAAGAAACTTTTCAATAATTGGAATATTTACATTGTTATCCCGTTAGATGGATATTACAGAGATTTATATCTCGCTCTGCTTCAATCTGCGGCAATATCTATTATTTGTTTAATTTTCCTAAGTTTCCTTCTTATTCGGTTAAATACAGCGAGCAAAAAATCAATAATGGAAAGCGAGGCTAAAAGCAATTTCTTGGCGATAATGAGCCACGAGATTCGCACACCCTTAAATGCGATTATAGGTTTTAGCCAACTGGAAATGGAAAATAGAAACCTGCCGGAGACTAGCAAAAATACCGTCGAAAAAATTTTAGTATCCAGTCAAAATCTGCTTAATATAATAGACGGCATTTTGGATTTGAGCAAAATTGAAAAGGGGAAATACGAAATTGAGCCGCATGAATACGATGTTCCGAGCCTTGTAAATGATGTGTGCGTAATTGGCCAAGCTTGCATAGGTTCAAAACCGCTTGAGCTTAAAATTTCAATTTCACCCGATATTCCAAGTCGTTTTATGGGCGATATGCAAAGCATAAAGCAAATATTGAATAACTTCTTGAATAATGCTGTTAAATACACCGAAGAAGGCTTTATTGAATTTTCGGCTGTTTATACTGTTGTGAACGATAAACCCAGTATGAAATTTAAAGTAAAGGATTCTGGGGTAGGCATAAAGCAGGAAGATATTCCAAAGCTGTTTGGCATGTATAGCAGGTTAGATGCAAAGAGCCGCTCTATAAGCGGCACTGGCCTTGGGCTTTCCATAACGAAAAAGCTTGCCGATATGATGGGTGGCACCATAGAAGTAAATAGCATTTATGGCAAGGGGAGCGAGTTTTCAATTTGCATTCCACAAGAAATCGTTGATTCAACGCCCATAGGCGAAGAAATTGCCGAAAATTTGCAAAAACTGAAATACAGCGTAAATAAAGTTGTTGTAAATAAAAGCTTTATGAGAACGCAGTTAAGCGGCGCAAGTATTTTAGTTGTCGATGATGTTCAAATGAATTTAGATGTTATGCGAGGCATTTTGGAGCCTTATGGCTTGCATATAGAAACTGCTACAAGTGGGCAGCAAGCTATTAATCTGCTAAAGAACGGAAATAAATACGATGTTATTTTTATGGATCACATGATGCCTGTAATGGATGGCATAGAAACTACCAAAATAATAAGGGAATTGTCTGGCGATTACTTTAAGCATGTGCCTATAGTTGCTTTCACGGCAAACGCCATGTCTGGCAACGATAAAATATTTTTGCAAAAAGGTTTTAATGACTTTATATCCAAACCGGTGGATATTCGCAAACTAGATGCTTGCTTAAACAGGTGGATTAAAAAGAGAGAGAAAATAGATTTTGAACCTGTGCAATCTTCCACTGGTTTTCAAGTTGCCAGGCACTATATAGACTTTGCTGAGGGTATTGAGCAATTTGGTTCAGAAGCAACATTTAAAAAAATGCTTGCAAGTTTCAAAAAGCATACTCCAGACCTGCTAAAAAATATGCAGGGGCAAACAGGTGAAGATTATATAATCTCCGTTCATGCTTTGAAAGGTTGTGTTCGGACAATTTTTGCAAAAGAGTTGGGCGACCGCGCTTATGAGCTTGAAGTTGCCGCAAAAGAAGGCAATTGGGAATTTGTCAATAGCAGAAGCGATGTTTTGATTAAGGATGTGCAAAAATTGGTAGATGCTATTTCGGTGGATTAAAGAAAATGCAATATTTATTGGAAACTAAAAAGCTGACCAAAATTTACAAGGAAACTGGCGAAGTTCTTGAAATTCTAAAAGACGTGGATTTTGGGCTTGAAAAAGGCAGCATAGGGGTGTTAACAGGAGCAAGCGGTTCTGGCAAGTCCACTTTTTTGAATATAGTTGGAATTTTAGACAAGCCTACCAGCGGTTCTGTTTTCATTAAAGGCAAGGATATTTCCGAGTTGTCAAGGCGTGAGGTTAACAGGTTTCACCGCAGAAATCTCGGTTTTATGTTCCAGTTCCACCATTTGCTCGCAGAGTTTAATGCTCTTGAAAACGTAATGATGCCCGCCAGAATAGACAGGCGAAACGAGAAAGAAAGCAATGAGAGAGCGATGGAGCTTTTAGATGCTGTTGGGCTTTCCGGGCGAGCACGGCATTTGCCGCGGGAGCTTTCCGGCGGCGAGCGGCAGCGCATAGCGCTTGCCCGAGCCCTTGTCAACAGGCCCGACCTCATTATAGCAGACGAACCCAGCGGCAATTTAGATGAAAAAAATGCCGATATTCTAAAATCTTTGATTTTAGAGCTCTGCCAAAAATTCGGCCAGGCGTTTTTGATAGCCACGCACGATATGTCTTTGGCTGGGATAGCCACGCACAGGTGGAATATTTCCCACGGTACTATTAAACCGCTCGCCGTAGATAATCTACGGCGGCGGTGTACGGATTTGGCATAGTTTTTGCATACTTCCCTGTGATATGTCTATTGCAGGAATAAGTAGCCCAGGTGTGCGTTTACCGAACGCTACCTCTGACGATGCCAAGAAATGGCAGGTGGCGCAGGATTTTGAGGCTATTTTTATTCATCAAATGCTGAAATCAATGCGGAATACTGTTCCGAAAGACGATGAAATGAGCAACGCAAGGCGGATTTTCACCGAAATGATGGACGAGCAGATTGCGAATACAGCAAGCAGAACGGGTAGTTTTGGTTTGGCAAATATAATTTACAGGGAGCTTGCGGGTAAAGATGCGGAAAGTCCGCAAATGATCATGGCGGCTCGAGGGGCATACGGTGCGCAACCTATGAAAGCTTCCGCTGAGCAAATTGAGCGGTGGGTCAATGAAGCATCTGAAGCTTATGATATGGACAAAAATTTAATAAGAGCGGTAATTCGCCAGGAATCTGGCGGGGACTCTCTTGCGCGTTCCAATAAGGGCGCAAAAGGTTTAATGCAGTTGATGGATCCAACAGCCAAGGAGTTGGGGGTGGTAAATTCCTACAATGGCAGAGAGAATGTTATGGGCGGCACAAAGTATCTAAAACAGCTTTTAAGGCAATTTAACGGCGATGAAAGCATAGCGCTTGCCGCTTATAATGCTGGGCCTGGCACGGTTCAGCGATATGGCGGAATACCGCCGTTTAAGGAAACGCAAAATTATGTGAAAAATGTTTTGCATTACAGGGAACAACTTTCAGAAAAGGAGGTTCTATGAGTTGTGAAAGGGAATTCGAAACTCTTGTTATGGTTCTTGGCAAACTGAAAGATCAGTATTCCATTTACGAAGAAACTTTGGCGAAGCAGCGCGAGGCCATAGTCACGAACAATATAGGTGATTTAACGGAGGTTTTAAGCAAGCTGGAAAGCATAGACGAGTATATAAACCGTTTGGAAGGCCGTTGCAACTACACTGTGGATGTTATAGCGGCAAATAAAGGATTAACGGCAAAAACAATTCGCGATATAATCAAAGCTTTCCCCGAACAAGATTGCTCAAAGCTTGAAACAGTATCTGTAGAATTGAAACAACTTACTATAAGAGTAAAAAAACTATCTGCTTCAAATGCGGAGCTTTTGGAAATATCGAGAAATATAATAAAAGAAACCATGAAAACCATAATGACTCAAAACGTTGACCCTCGCGACCGAGCTTGGCGAACCTATGGCAACACTGGCGGTTATTCTCGAACCGTTCGCAGGGAGCCTGTGCATTTGGTGAACAGACAAGGGTGAGTTTGTAATTTGTAATTTACAGGCATGGAAACAACAGCAGAAAAAATTGCGCAAACGGCGAAAGATGCGTCGTTTGGGCTTAGAACACTAAGTGCAGAGCTTCGTAATAAGGCTTTGCAGAAAGTTGCAGAGAAAATTCGCCTTAATGAGGCGAAAATTATAGAGGAAAATAAAAAAGACATAGCAGCAGCAGAGGCAAGCGGCATGTCTGCCGCTATGCTCGATCGCTTAACGCTAAATTCCAAGCGCATAGAAGAAATGGCAAAAGGCGTTGAAGAGATAGCCGCATTCGCAGACCCGCTCGGCAAAGTTTTAGAGCGTAGAAGTTTGGCAAATGGCATAGATCTTAGCCGGGTTAGCGTTCCGCTGGGGGCAATCTTCTTTATTTATGAAAGTCGCCCGAATGTCACCATTGATGGTGCGGCACTTTGTTTTAAAGCGGGTAATGCGGTGATTTTGCGGGGTGGTAAAGAATCGGTGTATTCGAGTTTTTTTCTTGCAAATATATTTAGCGAAACACTCGTTGAATTCGGCGTTTCAAAAAACGCTGTGCAATACGTGAACAACCCAGATCGCAACTTGCTCGGTTGTTTATTAAAGCAAAGCAATTATCTTGATTTGGTTATTCCCCGTGGCGGCGAAGGCTTAATTAGGGCTGTTAGCGAGCAATCGACTATTCCTGTGATAAAGCATTTCAACGGAATTTGCCATGTTTATGTGGATAAAAGCGCAGATTTAAACAATGCTGCCGAAATACTGCACAACGCAAAAGTTCAGCGCCCAAGCGTGTGCAATGCCGCAGAAACCGTGCTTTTTCACAAAGCCTTGCCCAAAGAATCCGTGGAGCTTGTTCTAAAGCCATTAAAAGATGCAGGCGTGGAATTTCACTACGATAAATGCGGAGTGGAATACTTGGATTTGCAAATTTCCGTGTGCTTTGTAAACGATGTGCAAGAGGCTTGCGAGCATATTGAAAAACACGGCAGCCACCACACAGAGGCTATAGTTGCAGAAGACGCAGAGGTTTTGGATTTTTTTGCAAACAATGTAGATAGCTCAAGCGTTATGCTAAACGCAAGCACTCGCTTTGCAGATGGCGGTCAATATGGCTTGGGGGCGGAGGTTGGTATTTCCACCGATAAACTGCACGCAAGGGGGCCTATGGGCGTAGAGAGTTTGTGCAGCTATAAGTGGATTTTAAGAGGCAATGGGCAGGTGAGGAAATGACGAAAATAAACTACGACCCTCAGGGCCTGGTTCCTGTGATTGTCCAGCATGCAGAAGACGGCACTGTGCTTATGTTTGCTTGGATGAACGAAGAGGCCCTAAAATCAACGCTTGAAAAAGGCGAAATGATATTTTGGAGCCGAAGCAAAAGCGAGCTTTGGCATAAAGGAGCCACCAGTGGAAACTTCCTGAAAGTATCCAGCTGGTCCCCAGACTGCGACTCCGACTGCCTTTTATTCAAAGTCTTGCCCCAAGGAAAGGGGGTAGCTTGCCATACAGGGAAGAAAAGCTGCTTTTTTAATTTCTATATTACATGCTAAATATTCCTTTGAGGTGCTTATGCTTAAAAAAATAGCTGTTCTTGGTTTTTGCGCTGTTGCTTTTATGGCTTGCGGAGACGCTCCTTTGGATCCAACAAATCCAGAATCTATAAGAAGGCATTATGCCAAATTGCAACCCCCCATTCAAATGAGTGAGGATCAATTTGTGTCTTATGTAAAAAGCAGTCTTGCCAGTATTGAAAGAGACACAATGAATATGAGCATGTTTTTGGTTGTTAGCAGTGATTACCTGAACAAAAAAAATAGCAAAGGCAATACTGCGCTTTCTGTTGCCGTTAACAAAAAGAATCCTATTGCGGTAAAATATCTTTTAGATCGTGGAGCGAACCTCGATATAAGAAGCGAGCAGCTAGGCATGACTCCGCTGGAAGATGCCTCAACATTCTTGGATTCTACAGGCGGTAAAATATTCGGTATGCTGGTTGAGGCTAGAAAGGTTAACGATCCGCAGCTGCAAAATATAGGTTCCGCTTTGCATTTAGCGGCTCGCTATGGAGCGCTGGCAAATGTACAAGCGCTGGTTGAAAACGGTGCAAATGCTAATGCAAGAAATGACGAAGGTTACACTCCTCTGCACGAGGCATCAAAAGAGGGCAGAAAGCCTGTTGTTGAATACTTGGTTTCCAGGAAAGTTGAAATTAACCCCGTTGACAGAGATGGCTATACACCAATGGATTGGTCGGCTGCAATGGGTGCTGGCTCAACCTTCCCCGAAGTCACCAAGGTTCTTCAAAGAGCCGGCGGCAGACACACTGCAGCTTGGCGCGCCGCGCAATAATTTCTTTTTGTCAACTCCTCCCAAAAAAAACGCCAAATCCGTCAACAGTTGTTATCACGCCGGGCACAGGATGTGCCATTAGGCGAACAGCCTTGGCTACGATGCTAAAAAAAGAGAGAAAAGTAAAAATATCTACCTCTTTTCAAAAAAATAATGTATATTTACAGTAACGTTACCCTCCACGCCTCTTAACAATGCGCAATACCGGAGGGGCACTTTTTTATTAGAATGAAAACAGCCAAAACCATAGCGGAGTTGATAGAGCTGCTGGAATCAAGGAGTTTGATTTTTGCAGACGAGCGGAAAGCGGAGAACTTTCTGCTTCAAAACAATTATTACCGATTGTCTGGATACTGGCGGAGATATCAAACCTGCCCAGATAAAGGTGATAACGGTTTCGCAGACGGCACTTCTTTTGAAAAAGTTGTTGGCATTTATAGATTAGACGCTTCGCTGAGAAATTACTTACAAAATGGGCTTGGAGTATTTGAAATATGCTTTCGTTCGAAATTTGCTTATTACATGGCTCACTCGGAGGCGAACGGACAATTTTTATACTTGCATCAAAGTTCTTATGGCAATAAAGTTTCCAAAAATGAAAAGCCCGATGATTTGCTTACGTCAATAAAAAAAGAATTAAATCGTTCTAAAGAAAAATGCGTTATTCATTATAAAAGAAAGAACGAAGATATTCCTATTTGGGCAGCGGTAGAGGTATTAAGTTTTGGCACGGTATCAAAAATGTATTCTCGTTGGACAAACAAAGAAGTAATTAAAAAAGTTAGTCAAAGTTTTAGTTTATTTAAAAGTTACGAAAGTACGATACATATAATACGTTCTTTGGTTAATTTGCGAAATTTATGCGCTCATCAAGCGAGAATTTGGAACAGAGAATTGATTTTTCAAGTAGCAAGCAAGACTTATTTACAAAAATTTGGGGTTTCTAAAGAAAGATCTCAATGGCGAATAATTTCCATTTTGATGTTACTGGTAGATGGAATTAATCAAAACAACGAATATTCAAGAGATATTTTGAAATTATGCCGGCAAGAAGAAGAATTTTATGCAGGTTTAACTTCGCCTACTTTGTAAAACTCTCTACTTTGCTCCAAAATTTTCACTCACTCTGCCAACTTCGCTTCGCAGGCAGAGCTCGCCCTCCGGCCTGTAAATTTTCTACCTTCTTCCCCAAATGCCGCTTTTCGCCAACACCCCCGCTTCGCCCTCCGGGCGTTCCGAGCTTGCCCCGGAAGCTCTCCTAGAGCCTCTGTTAGAGGCTCCCCAGCGTGGGTGTTTTTTGCCGGGTACCCCTAGTATAAAATTTACCCCCCCCCCCCCGTCAATGTAAATCGTTGTATTTCAAGGGGTTGCAAGCGGAAAACCTTCTTGTCTGAATCAGAATTGGCCAGAATTTTTAGAATTAACAGAATATTTTGGAAATAATATGCTAAAAAGCTTAGAATATAAATTGCACTTAAATGAGAAAATTCTGAAAATTTTGGTAATTCAGGCCAATTCTGATTCAGACAATAAACAACGGAGCTCCCCATGAAAAACCTCCCCTTCCTCCTCATCCTCCCCGCCCTCCTCCTAGCCCAGGCTTGGGACGGCACAGCAAGCACCGATTGGTACACGAGCGACCCAGCGGCTGATGCCTACACCATAACCACCGCCGAGCAATTGGCGGGGCTGGCGGAGTTGGTGAATAACGGCAATAGTTTTGAAGGCATAGCGATTAAGCTTGGTAATAGCATTGCCCTTAACGACACAACGGGTTGGGCAGAATGGGATGAAGAAACCACGGGGTTAAGAGAGTGGGCAGCGATAGGAATGGGCGGAACAATTCTTACATTCCGAGGAACATTTGATGGCGACGGGCATGTTGTTAGCGGTGTTTATATAAATAAACCGGATGCTGATGGTCAGGGTTTGTTTGGAGCTGTTCAAAATGGCACAATACAAAATGGCACAATACAAAATATTGGGGTTGTTGGGTCCTTTGTTAAAGGAATGGGCTCTGCCGGCGGCTTGGTGGGATACTGCTATAGCGACTCCTTCATCATCAGCAACAGCTACGCCACAGGAAACGTTAGCGGCAGTGGTGTCAACAACGGTACTGGCGGCTTGGTGGGAAGTGGCGGCTGCGCAATCAGCAATAGCTATGCCACGGGGAACGTGGAAGGAACGAGTGCCGCTAGGCGGCTTGGTGGGGAGAAACTGGGGCACAATCATTAACAGCTATGCCACAGGGAATGTGGAAGGAACAGGTGCCGTTGGCGGCTTGGTGGGGGGCAGCTCAAATGGCACAATCACCAACAGCTACGCCACAGGAAACGTTAGCAGCAGTGGTGTCAACAACAGTACTGGCGGCTTGGTGGGAAGTGGCGGCGCAATCAGCAATAGCTATGCCACGGGGAACGTGGAAGGAACGGGTGACGTTGGCGGCTTGGTGGGAGTCAACAACTGGGGCACACTCAGCAATAGCTATGCTACGGGGAATGTGAGCGGCAGTGGCAGCAGTACCGGCGGCTTGGTGGGGAGAAACCAGAGCACAATCATTAACAGCTACGCAACGGGGAATGTGTCAGGAAGCAGCAATGTCGGCGGCTTGGTGGGAAGCAATGACGGCGGCACCATCACCAACAGCTACTACAACAGCCAAACAAGCGGGCAAAGCGACATCGGCAAAGGAGAATGCAAAACAACTGCACAAATGCAAAACAAAAACACCTATATCGGCTGGAATT
>JAITFT010000207.1 GCA_031281155.1 Candidatus Fibrimonadaceae bacterium | reverse complement strand
ATCCACGAAATGGTTGACAACGACGTAGAAACCCACGCCACCTGCACAGCACAAGGCACAATGAACACCAAGTGCAACCGTGATGGCTGTACGCACACCGACACACGCACAATCGCCATAGACCCCGACGCACACGCAGGCGAGCAAGTCGAAAAAACAGCCGCAACCTGTACAACCGCAGGTATAAAAGAATGGGATTGCTGTAAAGCTGACGGCGACCCAATCCCGCAATTATCAGGCGATGAATGCTCCATCTACACCATAACCTTTGACAGCAACGGCGGCTCTGCGGTAGATGAGCAGAAAATAGCCAAAGGCGGCAAAATTGATGAGCCCGCCGAGCCAACGAAAGAAGGCTTCACCTTCTTGGGCTGGCTTAGCGAATTATTAGAGAATTTCTGGGATTTCCTAAACGACATAGTCACCAACAACACAACGCTAACCGCCGTATGGGATGCAATCTCATCATCAAGCACAAACCAATCCAGCAGCAGCGAAACACAAAGCAGCTCAAGCGAAGAAGCGCCAAGCAGCAGCTCCAGCGGAGAAGCGCCAAGCAGCAGCTCCAGCGAAGAAACGCCCAGCAGCAGCTCCAGCGAAGAAGCGCAAAGCAGCAGCTCCAGCGAAGAAACACCAAGCAGCAGCTCAAGCGAAGGAAGCACGCACATCCTGCCGCCGTACGGACGCGATTCATCGCGTCCATCCCCTCCGCTCTACTACACCCTCAAAGGCACCCCGCTCGGCACCACCAAACCTACCGCTCCGGGCGTATATCTCGAAAAACACGGCAAACACGTGAGGAAAATAGCGGTGCGCTAAATGCAGAAAAGCTAGGCTTGGCTGTCCCATTGACGAAAACGGGAGAGCGTGTGCCTACAAAAACAACATACGTACCTGGCCGCCGAATTCGATGCGAACAGGCATTTCCAACTTGCCGCTAAAATCTTCGCCGTCTAGCTGGACAAATTCATCTTTGTCGAGATGAATTTCAACTGCTTTGGCTTTAATTACGAATTTGCTTGCTCCAATGGAAATAGCTCTTAAAAAATTTTTCATGGATTTAATTCGCAAAACTTCCAGCAGACCGTCTGCCATGTCTGCTTTGCCGAATGGATTGCTGCCGCCTGCGAAGCTTGGAATATTGCCAACTATAATCGTGCGGTTATTTTTAAGTTCAAAAATTTTCTTTTCGTTAAACTCATCAATAATATGCAACTCGCCTGATTTTAAACTATAATCTCTGTCTGCAAAAAAACTTTTAACATAGTGAAGCTTGTTTTTGAGCACGGAGTTGCCGGTGATTTTTCCTTCAATTCTGTCGCGATTAAAATCGTGGGCTATGCGGGCATCTATGCCAGCGGAAAAATAATTTGCCATCGCAAATTTTCCATTCACCTTCCATAAATCAAAATCTCTTGCCTTTGCCATCACAAGCTTGCGAGCCAAATATAATAAGCCTCTGTTCACAAATGCTTCGTAAATATTTAAAACTCTCGCCAAATCGTTCCCTGTTCCGAGAGGAATAATGCCGATATTTCTGTTTCTAAATTCCGAATGTTGCAAAAGAACGCCGAATACAGCCGCCGCCGTGCCGTCTCCTCCAACCGCTATCAAACACTCTGAACCTGCCAAAGCATCTTTAATTTGCCCTTCAAAGTTGGAGCGAACGCTGAATTCCCTTTCCCATTCCTTTTCCTCAAAAGCCATTGAACGCATAATTTCCGGCAAAAAATCAAATACCTCTTTGCCTCTGCCGCCACCGCTAATGGGGTTTATTAAGAAATGGAATTTTCTACTCAATCCTCTCCAGCCCTCCCATGTATGGTCTTAAAACCTCTGGAATCACAAGCGAAGCATCGGCTTGCTGATAATGGTCGCAAATGGCAACCATAATGCGGGGAGTGGCAAGGCCGGAGCCATTCAAAGTATGCACAAAAGTATTTTTGCCATTTATTTTTGTGCGAATATTCGCTCTGCGTGCTTGATAATCTTCAAAATTTGAAACCGAACTTACTTCGAGCCATTTTTCCTCAACAGGAGCAAATACCTCCAAATCATAGCATTTCGCAGCGGCAAAGCCCAAGTCTCCTTTGCATAATGCAATAATTCTATGCGGGAGCCCTAGTTCCTGTAAAAGCGTTTCTGCAAAAGCGAGCAATTCCTCGTGATTTTCGTAGCTTTTTTCCGGGTGCGAAAAATAAACCATTTCAACTTTGTTGAATTGGTGCAAGCGCAAAAGCCCGCGAGTATCTTTGCCGTAAGAACCGGCCTCTCTGCGGAAGCAGGCGGAGTAAGCGCAGAATTTAAGCGGCAAATCTGTTTCGGGTATAATTTCATCTGCGTAAAGATTTGTTAGAGGAACCTCAGCGGTGGGAATCAAAAATAAATCATCGCCTTTATCGCAGGCATACATGTCTTCTTCGAACTTTGGCAGCTGCCCCGTGCCTATCATTGATTGGCGGGTAACGAGATATGGCGGAATTATTTCTTCAAAACCGAACCGCTCACGGTGAGAATCCAAAAACCATTGAATTAAAGCACGTTCAAGCCTTGCTCCCAAACCTTTATAAACCGGAAAACCGCTGCCGCTGATTTTTGCTCCTCGCTCAAAATCAAAGATTTTGAGTTTTTCGCCCAAAGCCTTGTGGTCAAGGGCGTTAAAATCCATTTGGCGAGGCTCGCCCCAAGAACGCACAACAACGTTGTCTTCGCTGCTTTTGCCTTCTGGCGTTGCTGAGTGCGCCACATTTGGAATGCGAAGCAGTTTATCTTTTTGCTCTTCGTCTATAAGGCGAATTTTAGAATCGAGCTCTGCAATTTTATCACCAACGAGCCGCATTTCTTCCACGGCAGAATCTGCATTTTGCCCAATTTTTTTCAGTTCGCCAATTTTTTTTGAGGCAGCGTTTCGCTGTGCTTTCAATTTTTCGGTTTCGGCAATTAATTCCCGCCTTTTAATATCAAGCTCTAAAACTTCATCAATGCTAATCCCGGAATTTCTCTTTTCTGTTTCCAAACGATAAAGCTCTGGGTTCTCGCGAATTTTTTTAATATCAAGCATTAAGGGAAGATAGAAATATTCGCCGCATTTTTGTGTTGAAATTTTCTATATTATCCCTATGAACAAGTCCTTTCTTTTTTTCGTTTTTGTTTCTCTCGGCTTTTTTTTGTCTGCTTGCTCAGGTGATGATGGAAAAGAGTTAACACGTGAAGAGCTTTGCGCCAATGGTCCTAGCAAAGGTTGCCTTGAGGGCAGGTGGCAACTAGAAGATATAACGACAAATGCCATTACAAGAGAGTGCACAGGAATATTGACCTTTACTAAAGAAGTTTACTCTTTTAAAGGCAACTGCGATTTTGACATTAATAACCCTGCCAACACTTATGGTGTTGGTGGTGCTTGGGCAGTAAACCAAGACAGAATAGAACTGAGATGCAATGACTGTGACGATTTTGTTAGAAATGGAACAGTGCAAATTCAAAATTCTGGGCAAACACTGCTTATGACTAGCGCTACTCCTAGAGGAGATGCCATAGTATCGCTTTATAACTCCAACTCCATGCGTTATCCCACGGAAAAGTTTTCTTACTTAGGGCCTCCTTAATCTAACTCTGGCGGTAGCGAGAACTTTGTTGTTTCTTCTGCTGTCTGTACTTCTATAATTTCTTCGAGGCCAAAGTGCTCCTTTAGCCATTCTATAATTTCCAAAACCAAATGCTCTGGCGCGCTTGCTCCGCTGGATATTCCAACAGAGCTTATGCTCGCAAACATATCTTTGCCCAAGTCTTCAACGGAATCTATTAAAATGCTCTTAACGCCTTGCGCCTCGCCAAGCTCGCGCAGGCGGTTTGAATTGCTTGAGTTTTGAGAGCCAACCACTAGTAGCAGCTCTACTTTTTTGCATATAGAGCGAATAGCATTCTGCCTGTTGGTTGTGGCATAGCATACATTCCCTGTTTTTGAACCTTGGATATGTGGGTACTTTTCTTTCAATGCGAATATAATATCTGCGGTTTCTTCGGTAGAAAGCGTGGTTTGAGTTAGGTAAGCAACGTCTTTTTGGCAAGCTGGCAAATTTTGGACATCTTCAACGGAGTTTATCAAATGTATTCTGCCAGGCGGCAATTGCCCTATTGTGCCGTCTATTTCTGCGTGCCCTTGGTGGCCGATTAAAATTATAAAGCAATCGGAATTTGCGTATTTAATAACGCTCTTATGAACAGATTCTACAATGGGGCATGTTGCATCTATAACCTTTAATTGCATTCTTTCTGCTTCTTCGTAAATTTTTTTGCCAACGCCATGAGCGGAAAAAACAACAACCGAACCTTCTGGCACCTCCGGCAGTTCCTCAATAAAAATAGCGCCGATTTTTCGCAGGTTATCAACTACGAAACGATTGTGCACAATTTCGTGCCTCACATACACAGGCTTGCCGAATTTCTCTATGGATTTTTCCACCATCAAAATAGCACGTTCAACTCCTGCACAAAAGCCGCGGGGCTTTGCTAAAAAGCACTTCATTTGGCAACCTCTAGAATCATTTTATAAAATCTGCTGCTAGCCTTGAGAGTGAATAAAAATTCCCATCGCGACCGAACTTCAGCAACCTGTTGTTGTTTGGAATATCGGTATCGTTTTGTTCAAGCATAATTATTTTTATGCGGCTTAAATTCAAAAACAAATGCGAGTGCACGGAGTTTAGAGTTATTATGGCAGGGTATTGCCGAAGCACGCTGAATATGGATTCCGAGTGCAAAAGCACGGGGTTGCTGCGTATGTCGAATTCTTCCATTATTTTGGAGTAAGGCTCAAGTCGCTTTGGGTCGGCAGCGATGGCTATGAGACGCCAAGTTGGTTGAAAAGCTTTGCAAAGCATTGAGATTTCACTTTCTGCCCAAGGCTCGCCATCAGCGGGCGGCTCTAAATTCAGCAATAAGGTATTCGATGTGGAGAGTTTTTGGCTACTGACCATTTTCTCGTTTTTCTGAGTTGCGAGAATGCTTTCGCTTTCGGCTTTTTCAGGGTCTATGAGAAAAGATTTATAGAGAAAATTTCGGTTTGCGTAAATGTTATTGTTCTTTGAAGAATTTTGCAAGGCGATATTCAAAAAAGGAAAATCTGGGTTTATTCCCATGCGGTAAGAGGCGCGAGTTATCCTTGCCAGGTACAGGTAGGGGAGTTCGGCATCTTCTTGCAAGAAAAGGCATAAATCCCATTTTTGCTCTTGTAGCCTTTTTTCCATTTCAAAGAAATCTGGGTTGCCATAAAGCATTGCTTCGCTATTATAAAAAAGAGAGGCGTGTTCCAAATAAAGCGCTCTCAATATATAGCGATTTTTTTCATCTGTTATGGCTAAAAAATTATCTCGGCCCCGTTTTTCAAAGAGAGCTAGAGCAAATGGCAATATGGCGTAAAATTTATCTTGTTCTGCAGGCAAAAAAACAACTATTCTTTTATATTTTGAAATATCGTCGCTATATTTAAACATTTCATTTCTGCCACCGCTCTTTTTTTCAAACCAACGCCTTATAGACCGCTCTGAGCGGAAACGCATAAGAAACCAGCGAAAACTTTTAATAAACGGCAGAGCAGGCATTTGGTAAGGTAATATAGAAAAATTTACTATATTTCTGCCGTGCCTTGCTAAGTAGAGGATATTAGAGGATAAAGCGCTTTGACACAAGAAAAACCTGAAAATATAATAAGCAAAGAGAATACTCAGTTCCCTCAGCCGGATTTTGAGAAGGGATTCCCCATTGTGCCTTTGCAGAAATTCGTGATGTTTCCGAGAATGGGAACGCGGCTCTCTTTTGATAGACAAATAACTCTGAACGCTCTGAGGCGTATAGAGGATTCAAAAGGCTTTGTGCTTTGCACTCTGCAAAAAAACAGAGACGTTAGCATGCCGGCAGTGGAGGAGCTGCATTCTGTTGGTATCCTTGCTTATGTAAAGGGTATTTCCGGAACTCCGAACAACCTGCTCCTGGTGAATCTATTTGGTATTCTGCCCGTTGATATAAGCAACGTTTCCTTAATGGAAAAAGATGCCGACCAATATTTCTTCGGCTTTGCGCAACCGCGCCTTTTAGATCTCAAAGATAAAAAACTGGCAAAGCCCTTGGCTGAGAATCTGCTCCTTTCAATGGAACAATATGCAAAGAAGCAAAGTAACCTGCCAGATAACTTGAGGGATATTTTAAAAAGCATACCGCCAGAAGAACGTTGCCTTATAGCCCACAGCTTTCTGAGAATTCCAGACGAAGAGCATCAGGAGATTTTGGAAAGCACCTCCATAGAGGAGATGTATGCGAAAATAGATTTGGCAATATCCACGGCAATGGAAGTTTACAGGGTTATCACTCTGAACAGGCAGCAAACGGAAATGAAAATGCAGCGTTCTCAAAGAGAGTGGATGCTGCAAGAGCAAATTTCCCAACTGCAAAAAGAACTTGAAGAAATAAATTCCGGCGGCCAAGATAATGAGAATTTTTCAAAGAAAGCCAAGTCGCAAAAATTCCCGCCTGCTATAAAAGAAAAATTCGACGAAGAAATGGCGCGCCTAAAACTTCTTAACCCAATGAACCCAGAATATACCGTGGTTCGCAACTACATTGACTGGTTGCTCGCTTTGCCTTTTGGCACTTATACCGAAGATGTTTTGGATATTTCAAGAGCAACGGATAGCTTGAACTCGAAGCATTTTGGTTTGGAAAAAGTTAAGGAAAGAATTTTGGAGCATATAGCTGTTTTGCAATTGGCGCAAAAGCAAAAAAACACAGATGTAAAAAGCCCCATACTTTGCCTGGTAGGTCCGCCGGGCGTTGGCAAAACCACTCTTGCCATGTCCATAGCTCATGCCATGAACAGAAACCTGGCACGCATATCTCTTGGCGGAGTTCACGACGATGCAGAAATCCGCGGTCATCGCCGCACCTACATTGGCTCAATGCCGGGGCGCATAGTGCAGGCTCTTCGCAAAGCCAAAAGCATGAACCCTCTCATTCTATTAGATGAAATCGACAAAATGTCGAGAGATTTCAGAGGCGACCCCGCAAGCGCAATTCTCGAAGTTTTAGATCCTGAAATAAACACGGAGTTCAACGATCATTTTATGGAAGTTGGCGTAGATCTTTCAAGAGTATTTTTTGTTGCAACCGCCAACACGCCAGACGGCATTCCTGGCCCTCTCTACGATCGAATGGAAATAGTGCGGATACCGGGTTATTTGAATTTTGAAAAAGAATTTATAGCGCGTGATTTTTTAATACCGAAAGTTTTAAAGCAAAGCTCGCTTACTGCAAAGCAATTCAAAGTTGCAGATTCTGCCATTAACGGAATTTTGCGTGAATACACAAGAGAGGCGGGTGTTAGAGAGCTGGAAAGAAAGCTGGAAACAATGGCTCGCAAGCGTGCGATGGAATTAATTTCAAAGAAAAAGTTCACTCCGCAAATTGCTCAAAAGCATCTTTCAACTTACTTGGGCGTTCCAGATTTTGCGAGCCCGCGCCTTATAGACGAAAAGCGTTTGGGTGTTACAACAGGCTTGGCATGGACTCCCGTTGGCGGCGATGTTTTGCATATTGAATGCGTGCTTTTGCCTGGCAAGGGAAAGCTGCAATTAACCGGACATTTAGGCGATGTAATGAAGGAATCCGCTCAAATAGCCCTTTCTATCATTAGGGAACGAGCAAAGAAATATAAAATTCCAGAAGAAAAATTCCGCAAATGCGATGTTCATTTGCATTTCCCAGAGGGTGCAACTCCAAAAGACGGTCCTTCTGCCGGCATAGCGATTTCCATAGCCATGCTTTCGGTTTTCACAGGAAAGGTTGTTTCGCCATTTGTTGCGTTTACAGGCGAAGTAAGTTTGGTTGGCCGTTTAATTGCGATAGGCGGTTTAAAAGAAAAATCCTTGGCCGCTTTCGACTCTGGCGTGAAAAAACTTTTTTTGCCAAAGGACAATCAAAAAAATGTGGAAGACCTCCCCGACATTGTTAAAAACGGGCTTGAAATAAAGATGTTTAAGCATATCGATGAAGTAATGGAAGAGTTGTTTTAGTTAATCTTCACTCCCCCTTATATTCATACCCAGGCGTGGACACAAGCCGCTGATATGTCCAATAATTTCCTAAAACCCTTTTGACGTATCCGCGCGTTTCTAAAAAAGCAATGTTTTCGGCGAAAATATCGTAATCTACATTGCGGTTTCGGTCGCGCCACTTAATAGCGTTGTTGGCACCGGCGTTGTAGGCGCATAGAGCCAGCACAAAGTCGCCGTTGAATTGAATCATTCGTTTGCGCAGATAATAAACGCCGTAGCGAATACTTAAATCGGTATTGAACAGGGAATCTGTCGCAAAGTTTTTCTCTTTTAGCTCCGCAGCGATTTTCCTGCCCGTGGCTGGCATTACCTGCATCAGTCCGATGGCACCAGCGATGGAAACGAGGCTCGAATCGAAGATGCTCTCCTGGCGCATCACTGCGCTTACAAAAAGCGGATCAACATTGAAACGCTTTGCGTACTTGCTAATTGTTGCCGCATAGAACGGCGGGTATATCACAGACTGTACCTGCAAGGGTATATTCTCGCGATGCGTTGTTGGAATGCGCCACGCCAAACGGCGGCCAACATTAAAGGCTCGCCCGATACTGCCGGCAATTGCATAGGAGCTGGCAAGATCGTACTGCAGTAGCAGATTGCCTGGGTAGTTGTTCTGATAATCGTCGAGAAAGAATACGGCGGTGTTCGCTTGTGCCACCGATAGCAGAGCCGCACCGCGCCGCAGGGCAACGCTGTCGGCTTTTGCAAAATCTTTTCGCGGCGTTGACAATGGTGGTGGCACGGAGTCGAGCCATTCCCGCACCGCGTTCTCCGATATAGGCTTCACATTTGGTGGCGCAGCGTGGTACTTGCCTGTGCCCTTATCGGCCATGCCCATTAGCTGCATTGCGCGGTGGGCATGATAGTCGAATGGGTTGAGACGCGCAATCTGATTCCAAACCTTGTGCGCTTCTTCCGTATTGCCTTGCGCAGCGTATGCCTTGCCTTGCCAGAACATAGCCGCCCAGAAAAAAGTTGAGCCCGGAAACGCCTGCTTGAATGTATTGATATGGACTATAACGCTATCATATTTACCGAGTTTATAAAAGCACAGCGCATGGCGAATGTGCGCCTCTTCTGTGCGCCTGCCGCTTATGTTAAAAACGCTCCTGTAATTTGTAATCGCTGCCTTGAAATTATTGGCCATCTCCAAATTCCACGCACGCGACCACAAAGTATTCTGCACTCGACAGAGTGAATCGCAAACAGTTTCAGGCTTCGTTGCAGTGAGTGCCTGTTGCTGCTCCTGCTCCCACTGATGGTACTCATCAATCCAAGAAGCGTTCGGCGGCAACGCAATGCCATTGCCGATAACAGATTTAATTTTGCGGAACAACTCGTGCCGATACTGTTCCGGCAACTCGGCAACGCCGAGAACCGAACTGTAAGAAGTCATTGCCTGAGGAAAATCCTTCTGCTCAACAGCTATATCGCCAATTTGCTCCATGGCAAGCGGCCTTAGGGTTTGGCAGGTGCTGCTGACAGTGTTAAGTGCTTCAACAGCCTCGGCGGTATTGCCCAAACGGGCGTTTATTACTCCAAACTTGTAGAGCCAAAGCTGCGAATCTGCCCACGGTGAATCTGCCTTAATCGCAATCAATGCGGCATCTGCGTTCCCGCTTGCCAATTCTCTCGTTCCTGCAAAGCTGATGGCAGTTGGCAATTGCGGCGTAGCCTGCGGGTAAATGGGGCTGGCTGATGACAACTGACATAATACGCAAGCTAGTAGTGCCACGCTGGTATATTTAACGGTCATGGCGAGGAAGGTAGAAATTTTTCTACATTACCGCCTATGCTATCACTTGCTCATATTTGTCTCAATGTTAGGAGCCTGGAACGCTCAATGGCTTTTTACCAAAAACTAGGGTTTAAACCAAGATTTAAATTTACCAAGCAGGGTAAGCACTATGGGCATTATCTTGAAATTTGCCCTAATCATTATATAGAGCTTTTTGAAAACCCAGATATGGACGCTCCTGTGAATACGGCAGGGATTGTGCATTTTTGCCTTGAATGCAAAGATATCGATGTTTTTATTGACGAGCTTAGTGTAAAAGGTATTTCGCATACGGGCAAAAAATTAGGGTGCGATAACACTTATCAAGTTTGGCTCACAGACCCAGACGGAAACGCTTTCGAGGTTCATCAATACACAGAGAAAAGCCTGCAAAGAACCGGCGGCGAAGTTGAGGCAGATTGGTAAGCTTGTGCCTTTTGCGTTTTTAGCGATTCTCTGTCTTGCCTCTTTTGTTTTTGCTGAAGATTCGCTGAGAATTTCAAAAATTTACATTCATTCAAAAGATGTTTTCGAAGATGCCGTAGTCCATACTTCGGCAGAAGAAAGTGTATATAGATTCGGAAATTGGTTTCATGTAAACACAAGGGAGGCTGTTATAAGAGCGAGGCTTCCTTTCAACGAGGGCAGCACAATTTCGCAAAGCGAAATGCTAGAAGCAGAAAAAAATCTGCGTTCCCTTTCTTATATTTCCGATGCCAAAATTGAAGCAAGGCAAGACTCGCTCGGAAATACAAATTTATATGTAGAAACCAGCGATAACTGGACTTTCACTCCAATGATTACGCTTGGCAAACCAGGCGAAAAATGGCTTTGGGGCATAGGTCTTTTGGAAAGCAATTTGCTTGGGCTTGGGCATTCCATTGGATTTTTTTATGAACAACGGGAAGAAAGAGACCAAAAATACCTGCTTTACAAAAGCAATGATTTTATTATTCCTTATCATTCCTTTAACTTTATATGGAGCGAAAACTCAGATGGTTTCGACAGAAGTTTAAAACTTGCTTACCCCTTTATCACCCGCTCAAGAAACCAATGGGCATACAAAGCAGAAATGCTGTGGTCAAAGAGAGATGAATACTTTTACGAAAGCATAAACCCTAAGAATCCCATTCCTATTGACTCTATAAAAGGCTTATCGGAAGATTCCTTATCGCTGTGGCTTTCGCGTTCATTTGGCGGTGCATCATTTAAAACGTATTTTGGAATGGGGTATGATTATCATGAAATAGGGAATGATGAATGGCTAGATTCCCGTATTGGTTTTTCATTTGCAATGTCTCGTATTCGGTTGGATAAAAAATATAATTTGCATAAAGTTAAATGGGCGGAAGATGTTGAGCGGGGTTATCATATCAAAAGCACTATTGCCAAAAACTTTAAGGATTTAGGAGCAATTAGCGATGATTGGTATTTTGAGCATAATATAAGTTTATCGCTTGGCGCAGGCGGGCATAATTTTTATGCTAGGGGAAAAAATTCTTTTTATTATAACAGCGATATTATCAGAGATATGAACAGCATCTTGTTTGGCGAATATATTTTTAAACCGAGTTTGGAGTGGGCTTCTGTTTTGGATGCGAGAATAAATTCCTGGCAAAAAACAAGCTACAAACGCCAATTGTATTTAGATGGCAATAATATTTTCCCTGGCTCTCCGTCTTATTATTTGGCAGGAGAAAATACTTTTGCTTTTAGAGCGGAGCAAAGATATTTTCCAAATTTTGAGATTTTCACGCTGGTTCCATCTTTTGCCGCATTTTTAACAGCAGGTCAGGCAACGGAAAGGCTGCACGCTTTTGAACCGCGCGAATTGCTTTACATGGCTGGAATCGGTTTAAGGACCACAAAGTCAAAAGATGTTCAAGGCATTGTCAATCATGTAAATTTTTCTTGGCCACTGAATGGCGAGCTTAGAAAGGGCTTTCCGTTAAGATTTTCCTTTGTTGGAAAGGTGGAATTGTAGTGCAGGCGCAGGCACACCCCCTTTATTCAATGCGCTTAATAATAAAACTGCGAATAGACCGGTATAGTTTCACCCTAAAGCTATATGCCGTGCAAACAGTGTAAAGCAAAACTACAATTGCAACCGTTGCTAAAGGATTGTTAAAAGGATTATATCTCCACAATGCGACTTTATCTAAATATAAATGCAAAAGCTCTATAACAAGGGCGTGTACAAGATATGGGTAATAAGACGCTTTGCCAAGAATTCGCAGCCAAGACACGGAAAGAATTTTTACAAAGATTCCTTTGTTGTTTGATAATAAAAGCAAGAAAGTTGAATATAAAAACGGCGAAACAACGTGGTAAGACAACCCCGCATGCATTGCCTTAAAATATCGAACATTTACAAAAAGCAAAATTACGGCGAGCAGCAAAAGCAAGTCGTTTAACAAGGCTCTCTTAGGCAGGCGAATTGCGTTATTTAAAAATAGCTTGCCGAGCACCATTCCGGAAAAAAAGTTAATGCCCCTAAAGTAATTTGGCAGTTTTGTGAAATAAACAGCAGAGAAAATCAATATTGCCCAAATACCTAAAAGCAATAGCCAAAGAGTTCTTTTGTTTTGCTTCTTCAAAAAACTTAAAAAAGCTGGCGTTACGGCATAGCACAGGAAAAATACGGATAAAGCCCATGATGGCTGATTCAGATGATGGCCGAGCTTTGGAAAAAAAGTCCATGTAAGCGTTAAATGCAAGGTAAGAGTTTGGATTGCGTAAATAGTGTCGTTTAAAAGATTGGTTCTGTAAATTGTTATGGCAAAAATGAGCAGGGTGCAAACTATATGCAAAGGATAAAGCCGGAAAAAACGCTCCTTCATAAATGGTTTTAATTTTGGCACTTTTTTTTGCTCATCGAATATAATTGAATAAATAAAGCCGCTTAGCAAAAAAAACATGCTCGTGCTAAGGAAGGGCCCTCTTACTATAGGCTCTATAAAAGTTCCTCTTGAGTAAGAAAGCAAATTAGATGATAAAAAATGCAACAAAACTATATTGACCGATGCAAAAAATCGCACGGAGTCAAGTGCAGGAAAATAAAGGAGGTTAGACTGCTGCATGAATTATTAAACACGCATTTGCTGCGCCGTACAAGCTTATAGAATAATCCTTTATTAGATAAACCGGCATTTGCATTAGAAGCGCGCCGGTGTTTTCGTTGCATGTCATTTCAAAATATTTCATAAACAGGTTATCACCGATGAGCCAGCGCGATTCCTTTTGCGCAACTCCACCTGCCAAATACAAGCCGCCAAAAGGCAAAAGCAAGGTTGAAATATCGCTTGCATAGCGCGCAAGCATTTTAACGAACAAACGCAGCATTTCCGCTGCCACGGGGTCGGAATCGGATAGCCTGGATATCAAGCGCGGCCTTTCTGTTCGCTTTGCATTTTCAATCTCAGCCCACTGCTCGCTTTTTGGCAGCCCCTTTGTATCTTTCCACCAATCATAAAGGTTTTGAATGCCTGTTCCGGAAACCAGCATTTCAACATCTGGGACTTTTTTCAGTTTGTTTGCCATATAATCCCTGAACGCCTGGCTGTCTTCGTCGAATGGGGCGAAGGTTAGGTGCCCGCCTTCGGAAGGGCTTGGAATATAGCTATCGCCAAGAGGAATTAAAAAGCCGACTCCCAAACCGGTGCCCGGGCCAACCACGGCTTTCATGCCTTTGCTAGGCTCGGGACGTGAGCCGTCTGTATGCGTGAATGTTAGGACTTGCTCTGGGTTGTTGACATCTAGAATTGGAATTCCATAGCTTATGCCTAGGAAATCGTTTATAACGTATATGTCCATGCCTAGTTCTTTTGAAAGCTGGTTGCCATCTATATCCCAAACTACGTTAGTAAGCTTGCAATGATTGTTGATAACAGGGCCTGCTGCGCATATACATCCTTTATCTGTAACCAAATCGGCGCGTTCGCTCCGTGCTGCACTCAAAAGCTCCTGTATGGGCTCTTTTAAGCCATCTATTTCGGCAGATGGGAAAATGGCTTCTACCACAATGGAAAATTTTCCGTTTTTTTCACCAACAAAAGCCAGATTGGTATTGGTTCCGCCTATATCGCCGGCTAAAACCAGACGTTCAAATTCGGCATCTCTATTATGCCATTTCAATTTCATTTTGTTTTTGCAGTTGTTCATGCTAAAGTTCTCCTTAAAGCTATCGCATGCTAATATAGAATTTTTTTACTTCAGCGTTATTGTTCGCTGATGCTATTTCTTCTTTGGCTTTGCTTTCTCAGCTTCTTTTTGAGGGACTTTTTTATCTTCCAAATCAAAGTTTTCTGGAGTTAAAATTCTTTTTTCGTTTTTGCAAAACACCATTGCGCGCTCAACAGCATTTTCCAATTGCCGTATATTCCCAGGCCATTTTTGAGCTTTCAGCATTTCAATTGCTTCATCGCTTATATCTTGAATTGCATAGCCGTTTTCTTCGTTGAATTTATTTACAAAATGCATTGCCAAATTCGGAATATCCTCGGATCTCTCCGCAAGCGTTGGAATGTGAACAGGCACCACATTTAGGCGGTAATATAAATCTTCTCTGAAATTTCCATTCTCAACTTCTTTTTTCAAATTCCGATTTGTTGTGCAAATTAAACGCACATCTACTTTAATTTCGCCATCGCCGCCAACTCTGGTAACAACTCTCTCTTGCAAAACCCTCAGCAATTTGCTCTGCATGGTGAGCGGCATTTCGCCGATTTCATCTAATAAAAGGGTACCGCCATCTGCCAATTCAAATTTGCCGAGCCTCGTTTTCAGAGCTCCTGTAAAAGAACCCTTCTCATGCCCAAAAAGCTCGCTTTCAATTAACGATTCGGGAAGCGCAGCGCAGTTTACCTTAACAAAGGGACCGCCGACTCTCTGGCTTTGGTAATGCACAGCGCGAGCCAAAACTTCTTTCCCCACTCCAGATTCACCGGTTATTAAAACAGTGGCGTTTGTTGGAGCGACTGTTTCCACAAAGTCATTCAAACCTTGGTATTTTTCACCGTTTCCTATAAAATTTTTCTCAAACAATTTCTTTCTAAGAAGAGAGTTTTCATTTTTGATGCGATATTTTTCCAGCACCATATTAACAGCATGCTCTAAAACTTCCGAGTGCTGCATATTGTCTTTTACTATAAAATGATCCGCGCCATTTTGCAATGCTTCCACCGCTATTTCTATTGAGCCAAAAGCCGTCATCATTAAAAAGGGCTGGAATGGCCGGTCTTTTTTGATAGCTTTCAATAAATCCATGCCTGTCATGCCGGGCATTTTGAAATCTGAGATAACCAGGTCTGGGTCTATAACGGAAATTTGCTCAAGCGCAATTTGCGGATTTGCCGCAACAGAGCAACGGTGCCCGTTCAATTCAAGCGTATCTGCCACCATATCACGCATGATTTCTTCGTCATCTACTACCAGGATTTTTGCCATTGGGGGTAATGTAGAAAAATGCGGGGTTGCGATTAATCGCAGCCCGCATTTTTCTACATTACTATAGATGGTAACCATTACAGTAGATAACAAGGAAGTTCAAGTTCCTAGTGGCGTGAATCTTATAGAAGCCCTCAAAGCAGTGGGCATAGAAACGCCGCATTTGTGTTATCATCAAGATTTGCCTGTTTGCGGGAATTGCCGCCAGTGCTTGGTAGAAATTGAAGGGCCAAGGGGAATGGCTCTGGCTATTGGCTGTTATACACCCGTTAGCCCAGGCATGAAGGTAGCAACATCTGTCAGTAGCCCGCGCGTTGCAGAGGCTCGCAAAGCGGTTTTGGAATTTTTACTCGTAAATCACCCCCTAGATTGCCCAATTTGCGATAAAGCGGGCGAATGCATGCTGCAAGATAACTACATGATGGCAGGAGCCACAAATAGCAGGCTCAGCCCAGAAGTCGGCAAGCAATACCACGGAAACCCAGAACATTCTTCTATTGACAGCAAAGGGCAATGCAGAGGCGGAAAATGCATCGATATAGGTCCTAGAATAGTACTAGACGAAGAACGCTGCGTTCAATGCAGCAGGTGCGTGCGTTTTATGCAGCATATTGCAAAAGACGAGCAATTGCAATTGATGTCGCGGGGCGGCCACACCTACATAAGCACATTCCCCGGCGAAAAACTAAACCACCCCTACGACAGATGCCTAAGCGATATCTGCCCCGTTGGCGCATTAACCGACAAAGCCTTTCGTTTCAAAAAGCGCGTTTGGGCTTTGAGCAGAATTCCAACCATTTCAATGAGCGACTCCCTCGGCGCAAATATATGGGCAGACTACGCAGATGGAATTGTGTATAGAATCATGCCTCGTTGCAACACCGAAGTAAACCGTAGCTGGCTTTCAAATGCCGCAAGAGATGTTGCGCAAGAATTGCATAAAAACAGATTGTTGAGCGGCGATATTTCCGCTGCTTCAAAGGCTATAAAAGAAACAACAGGAAAGATAGCCATAGCTCTGGGTGCTTCATGCACAGCAGAAACCATTGCCGCATTCAAAAAGCTCGCTCTTTCGCTTGGCGAAAGGGCAGAGCTTTTTGGCGGCTCATTCCTGCCTGTTCAGGCAGCAGACGGCATAGCCCGCTCCGGCGACCCTGTTGCAAACAGAGCCTGCCTTGAAAAGGCGGGCGTTAACACAAACTTAGGCGAGCTTTCAAAGCGTGCCGCCGAATTTGAGCTTTTGCTAACCGTTGCCGCAGACCTGTGGGATGAAAATCCAGAAGAAGCAAGCAGCTTGAACAAAATCCCAAAACGCATAGCTCTAACCCCCTTTAACAACAGCACCGCAAAAAATTCCACTCTTTCAATAGGCATTCGTCACTGGCTAGAAAGCTCCGGCACCATGCTCAACTGCAAAGGCTTGGAACAAAAATTGCAAGGAGTACCAACAAATGAATCACTGCAAGTTAAATCAGCAAAAGAAACAGCAGAGGAGTTTTTAATATGAAACTAGGGTATAGGGTATGGGGTATGGGGTATAGGCTTGTCCTTTTAATCATGCTCATCGGGGTCCAAACAAGCTTCGCTCAATTGCAATCTAGTATGATGAACGACCCAGCAACGCAACAAATGCTTAGGAGCGGACATTTATCAGGCGGTAACATGGCACCAGCTACTTCAGCGGAAATGCTTTATATTCAGCAAATTCTTGCGCAGGAAAGAATGGTCGGAACGGGAGACTTGCCTAATAACGAAAATTCAAATTTATTTTTAAACACAGATTCTGTAATTGGGAAGCCAGAAGAACTTAGAGATACCGTATCTTATGTTATGATTTTAGATACAATACGCATTGATAGCTTGTTTTTTTACAACGACATAGAAGAAATTAGAAGAACAACGCCAGATGGCAAAAGCAGAATTGTGCTTCGCAGAGTGAAAGTTCCCAAAGAAGTAAAAATTTTGCGAAGATACGAAACAACTTTCTTTAAAAATTCAAATCCTGCCATATTTTCTGGCACAACATCCGGAGTTACTGGCAATTATCCGCTAAAGCCAGGCGATGAGCTTGTGCTTACAATTTGGGGTGCAGTTGAGAAAGAAAGCAAACTCACAGTAAATAATCAGGGAATGGTAAATGTAGAATCCATTGGCATGGTTTCTTTGCATGGAACAACATTGGCTGCCGCAGAGGGCATTCTTAGAACAAGGCTTTCAAGGGTTTATAGCGGAATAAACAGGGGCCAAACATTTGTGAATTTGCGACTGGAAAGCCTAAGCCCTATAAAAATTTTTATTGTAGGCGAAGTTGAAAAGCCTGGCGCTTATATTTTTCATGGAAACACAACGGTTTTTCAGGCCCTTTATATGGCAGGCGGTCCAAGCGCAGAAGGTTCGGTTCGTTCAGTTCAAGTTACCCGCCAAGACAGCATTTTCCATATAGACTTATACGATTTTTTAATGCACGGAAGGCATTCGAGTCGTGCAATTTTATTCGACGACGATATAGTATTTTTGCCAAGGGCAAGAATATTGGCCGAGATAGACGGGGCGGTTGGCCGGCCGGCAATTTATGAATTAAAAGAAGGCGAAGGCGTTGCAGAGCTAATTTCATTTGCCGGTGGAATAAACCCAGATGCCGCAGAGCAAAATATGGTGCTAAGGAGAATTTTCCCAAATGGCAGAAGAGATTTTAAAACAATTTTATCTCCCAATAGTTATATAGATGGCAAAGATACATTGCTTCTGCAAAATGGCGATGCCTTGATGGTTTTCCAATCGGCGGAAAAATCCAGGCAAAATGCAACCATTTTAGGTTCAATAAAATACCCCGGAACCTACGAATTAAAAGAAAATATGAATGTTGCAGAGCTTGTCGAAATTTCCGGAGGCTTGAAAGAAGAGGGATATTCCGGCAGAGTGCATGTATTAAGAGTTGTTCCGCAAGGTGGTTATCTGCTATTATCCGAAAATTTGAATGAGGAAAATTCCATAGCTTTAAGCCCCCAAGATACCCTTATAGTTTACAGTTCAAAAAATATGTTCAGGCCAGATTCCGTTAGCATTGGCGGAGCAGTTTCAAGGCCTGGTTACTTTCCGTATTACGAAGGCATGGATGCAAAAGATTTAGTGCTTATGGCAGGCGGTTATTCAACCACAAGTAAAAAGACCATTTTATACATAAGCCGTTTAAATGATGACCAGCGCACAATTAATAAAATGGCGTTCTCCGTTCCTAGCAGCTACGACGATAAAAAAGACTCAGAAATAAAATTGTTTCCTTGGGATCACGTTGAAATTCCTCACGATTCAAATTCTTATAGACCGGAACTTGTAGTTCTTGCCGGAGCCTTCAAAAACCCTGGCACCTATAGCTTAAAGCATCCCGATGAAACCATTGAACAACTGCTAAATCGCTCTGGCGGCTTTTTAGACGAAGCTTATATAGAGGGAGCAAGATTTTTTAGGAGAACTTCCATGATTGCCGGTGGTTTTGAGAAAAGCGAAACGTTCGGGCTTATAGGCATAGACTTTCCAAGAGCTCTGAAAAGGGACAAACGCCACAACGTAGGTTTAATGGATGGCGACAGCATTCATATTCCTCAGCAAGCAATTTCTGTTAAGGTTTCAGGAGAAGTAGGAGCGGTCACAAATGTACTCTGGAAAAGTGGCGCAAAAATAAGTTGGTATGTGAGCCAGGCAGGCGGAGTTAAACTTTCAGGAGACGCAAGCCGCATTATGATACGATATGCAGATGGAAGCGTATCCTTAGCCTCCGAAGCGAAAAGGGAACCAGATCCGGGCTCGGAAATTATTGTTCCTTACAAACAACCGCCTGAACCAGTCGTTTGGACACAAGTTGTATCTGCTGTCAGCACCATTGTTCAAGCAGCCGCAACTCTTATGGTGCCTCTTGTTATGTACATGACGGCAAAGTAAGCGCTATGAATAACAAATCCTTAATGCACTTTATGCTTTGCGCAACAGCATTCACGTTGTTCGTTTTGCTTTTGCTGCCTTCAAAGGAGCTTGCGCATAAATCCGAACTGCCGATGCTTGGGCAAAGCAGCCCGCGTTCCATAGTTGCGCAACTGTCTTTCGATGTTCCAAAAAATCACCAGGAACTCGAAGAAGAAATGAAAAGAGCAAGAGACAGAGTTCTTCCTGTTTTTGAATATAACGATGATGATACAAAAAGAATCACAGATAGATTTGAACTGCTTATGTCGCAAATTAAAACCTACAACGAATTGCAAAAAGAAATATCAAGCGAAACTGCTAACGAAGAAAAGGTGGCCGCCGCAGGAGATTTATACCAATCCATAATCCGCCAAATTTCAGCCAACGCTCTAAGGCAGTTGATTTTAAATGATTTTTCTATTGATACCTTGAAAAGCATTTTTCATTCAATGCTTGCGCGAGGAATTTCAAATACTTTAATCGCAGAGAGAAGCCGTGATGTAAGCATATTTGAAGAGACCCATAACATAAGCTCTGTTCCTCATATTTTATACTCAAGAAACGAAGTGCTTTTGATTAAAAACGGCAAGGATACCATTGTAGAAACATCTTTTATTCGCCCAAAAGAGTTTTTGATAGATGCCGTATTAGATAGATACAAAACAATTATTGGAATACCAAGCGCATACTACGAAATTCTTTATGTATTTGCTGCCCCAAACGTATTTTACCTAGACAGAGAAACAGAAAAACGAAGAGCCGAGGCTGCCGACCAAGTTAACCCATCAAAGGGAATGATTCCGAGAGGAACAGCAATAGTTGCGCAGGGAGCTATAATAACAAAAGAAATTTTGGAAAAATTAGAAGCAATGCAAAGCGCACTCAAAAAAGATTCTGCCCGGTTTTTATACTCTGCGCCTTATGGGCAGTACATATTGCTTTTAATGGTAATAGCCATATTGTGTTTTAACCTTTGGTATTTTCGCCAAAATAAAAACATTCGCCCTTTGCAAATGTGGGCAATTGTTATAATAGCCATAACGCAGATTATTTTATTTCGATTAGCTCACGATTTCTTTTTAGATATTGTGCAAAGCGAGTATTTGAATTCTGCTTGGTTTTATCCCTTTGCTTTTGCGCCCGTTTTGACATCGGTTTTATTTCCGTTGAGGGCCGCAATGGCGCTTGCTATTTGGAGCTCCGTGCTGTTTGGAATTTTTGCCGGCTACGATTTGCCTTTGGCCATAAGTTCCTACCTAATATCTTATGTGATGTGCCTTATTGTTAATCGCATACGCTACCGAGTTAAGTTTTTGCAAGCTTTATTTGCGGGCTTTTTCGTGTTTAGCTTGGCTCTCGCAGGAGTTTTGCTTTTGCGAAACAGCATGTCTTTGGCAGGCTACTCGCAAAACTTATTGCTAGGCACAATAAATTTGCTTATATGCGTAACATTTATATCTGTATTTTGCAATGTTTTCGAAAGAGTTTTCCAAATAACAACAAATTTAAAACTTGCGGAGTTATCAGATTTTAACCACCCTTTGCTAAGGCGTTTATCTGAATATGCACCGGGAAGCTTTCATCACAGCATTCTTGTTGGTAACTTGGGCGAAATAGCATGCAAGCGCATAGGAGCAGATGCGCTTTTGCTTAGGGTAATGGCGCTTTACCACGATATTGGCAAAATTATGCGCCCGGAATTCTTTACTGAAAATCAGAGGTTCGATTTTAATCCGCACGATAGTTTATCGCCTTACGATTCTATAAAAATTTTGAGATCTCATATTGAAAGAGGAATAGAATTTGCCCAAGAGCATAATCTTCCCGATCAGGTTATAGCGGGCATAAGGGAGCACCACGGCAATAGCGTTGCATTTTTCTTTTACAATAAGGTGAAAGAAATGTACCCAGATAAAGAAATAATATTTTCCGATTTTTGTTACAAAGGCACAATACCGCAAAGCAAAGAAACGGCTATTCTAATGCTTGCAGACACCATAGAGGCAACAAGCCGCTCAATGCAAAAAGCAAAGCCCGAGGAACTTTCAAAAATGATACAAAAAACAATAGAAGATAAAATGTTTGATAACCAACTTGACGACTCCGGATTAACCATACACGATTTAAAAGAGTTAGGCGAAGGATTTTTACAGGGACTGGAAGGCAGCATACATTCGAGAATTCAATATCCTAGCATTTTCACGAAAAAGAGGTAAATTTGTTTTTTTCTTATAAATACCAGAAAGCAATAAAAAAAGCAAGAAGTTTAGTTCAACCGGCCTTGGATCTTTCAGATAAGATAATGCGCAATGTTGCGGAAAATTCACCGCAAGGGTTAAGAGAGCGCATAACGCAGACCGTTGCGAGGCCAGGGAAAAGACTTCGGCCAATTCTGCTTTTTTTGCTTGCGCAGAGCAATGGCGAAATAAAGAATTTGGAGCGAGTGGCTCGTGCCGCAGCAAGCGTTGAAATGCTGCATCTTGCAAGCTTGGTTCACGACGATGTTATAGACGGCAGCGAGCTTCGCAGGGGCGTAAATACTCTGCAGCACGCTTTTGGAAATAAGATAGCTGTTTTGGCAGGCGACTATATGCTTGCTCAATCAATGCTTTTTGTTATAGACGAAGAAGATCGCCGCATTCTCAGAGCGCTTTCAGTTGCCGCAAGCTCTTTGGCAACCGGAGAAATTTTGGAAATTGATTTGGAGCGGAGCGCAAAAATTTCTTTTGAAGATTATATGCAAGTTGTGGAGGGTAAAACTGCTTCGTTATTTTTATCTTGCGCAAAAAGCGGCGCAATTTTAGCCGGCTATAGCGATGACATTGTTGAAGAGTGCGGAAATTTAGGTTTGCATTTTGGAATAGCTTTTCAAATTATAGATGATATTTTGGATTACGGCGTTGGGGCCGGGGATTTAGGAAAAAGAAAATTTGAAGATTTGCAAAACGGCTTAATAACATTGCCTATGCTGCTTTATTTTCAAAAAAATCCGAAAGACGAAATGGCACATTTAATAAAAAATGCTACCGACCAAAAAACAGCAGATTTAATTGTTAAAAAGCTTAAGGAAGCAAATTGCTTTGATGAAGCAAAAACAATTGCTTGCGATCATTTATCGCAGGCTGCAAAAGTTTTGGAAAAGCTACCTCAAAGCTCCATAACCGCCTTGCTTAAAGACTTTTTTGAAACAATGGTAGAGCGGCGGAATTAAAACTTCCTATTATTTCCTGACTTCGACACACGACTTTTTGAGAGCTTTTTAGTTTTTTAGAATAAGCTGCTATGAGAGCCTATTCGGTATAAATATAATTCGGTTTTTGTAGTTTTAAAAATCAATAAGACATCTGGTTTTAAATGGCATTCCTTATAACTCTTATAATTGCCTTTCAAAGGATGCAATTTATATTTTTCTGGCAAAGGTAAACTTTGTACCAGCAAAGTAACAACAGTCTCTAATTCTGTATAAATGCTTTCATCTTTGATTTTTTTAATTTCTCTTTTGAAAGCGGATGAACGAACGATATCTAACACTCTAATTCCTTAAATCTGTCATGAATTTTTTAACACTTTTAAATTTGGCAACATCTATTCCAGCATCTGTTTTTTTAATTATTTCTTGAGTTTCAGTATTAGGCTCGTAGCTTAAATCAGCTTCCAATTTTATTAGTTTCATATTAGCCAAGCTCTTTAAAATATCTAGAACATCTTCTTTCAATACGCTAATAGTAAACATTTGCGGCTTTGCCACATAAGCTATTGCTGCCGAATCTTTTAAATCCATAAGATACCTCTAGCTATAAAATAGAAAATTGGAGACGAATTACCGCTATTTCAAAATACAGCAAATATTTTTTCTATATTACCCCAAACCCCTTAGTGAGGCAGCAATGAATCAAGAAACAATAAAGCTGGTAACCGCCAAAATAGAGAAAGCTCTGGAAACAGTGCGCGTTTTAAAGTCTGAAAAAGCAGACTTAGAAGCTATGACCGATGGATTGCGCGAAAATTTGCAGGAAAAAGACAGAGAGATAGGCGAACTTAATGCTAATGCAGAGCAACTGAAAGCAGAAATTCGTTCCTTGCAAGAGGCTCTCAGCGAAAGAGACGAAAAATTAAACGAATCGGAAGGTGCTCTTCTGCAGGCCATAAAATCCCTCAATGTGGAATTTGGCTTGGAAAAAGAAGAGGCCGAAAACAGAGGACTTTTTTAAAGAGGTTAACGCTTGAGCAAGATAAGCCGGCAAGTGATAATAGCGCAAACGCCTGTGCACATAAGCACCTCTCTGCCAGAGGAGGCTCTGCAAAACGTAGTTGCATTCGTTGAAGAGCGATTAAGCAAACACGAAAAAAGCGCCGCCGGCAGGTTAGACGATAACAGAAAAGCAGAAATGCTTATAATAACCCTTCTAGATGTAGCTGCAGAGCTTTTCTCCACAAAGCGAGAAGTAAGAAAGCTAAAGCAAATGGAAAGCGACGCATTCGCAGCGGTCGATGTTTTAAACAGACGGTTGGACGATTTTTCGGAACAACTGAAAAAATGAAATTCAAGTTCTCGCTTGCATCTATTTTAAATCACCGCGAAGTTCTGGAGCGAGACGCAGAAATAGCCCTTGGCAAAGAAGTTCAAAAACAAATGACTCTCGAAGCCGAGCTCCAAAATTTATTCGAAGAATACAAAAGCCTTGTTTTAAACAGGGGCGGCATAAGCACCAATAATGCTGAACGCTTTTTAGATTTCGTAAACTACGCAGACAGGCTAAAAGAATTAAGCGCTAGAAAAAAAATTGCGATAAACGAGCAAAAAAAAGAAGTGGAAAAAGCACGCGCAGAGTTGCTAAAAAAAACACAAGAAAAAAAAGCAATCGAAACGTTGCGAGACTCACAAAAAGCCGCATTCAAATTAGCAGAAAAACGCACCGAAGCCAAACTAACAGACGAAGCCGCCACGCAAAGATTCGCTCGCAAATGAACTCTCCTCGCTGGGTAAGGCGTGCACGCCTTACCCCTACGGTTGCGAATTTTATTGTTTGTTAATTTTTGCGTGTAGGGGCAAGGCGCAGCGAGCCTTGCCCAGCAACTTGGGTATAGGGAATTTCACAAAAAACGGCTAATTTTCCCTAAAAAATAAATTTTGCTAAAGTTTTCCTTGGAAAAATCCTATAACATAGACTAAAGAGCCAAATGCTGAATCTGGGTTGCCGGCGAGTGTCGGAAAGGGTTTAGCGCTGCAGACAAGGAAGTCCGCAGTTTTTGAACCCTACACGGAGGTAACTCACAATGATCATCAACAACAACGT
This sequence comes from Candidatus Fibrimonadaceae bacterium, assembly GCA_031281155.1. Lineage (GTDB taxonomy): Bacteria > Fibrobacterota > Fibrobacteria > Fibrobacterales > Fibrobacteraceae > Fibrimonas. The sequence continues at coordinate 9,568 of JAITFT010000207.1, read as the reverse complement.
CCGGGCCATGGTGACCCAGCACGCTCTGTACTCAAACAATAGTGCAATGAGCAAATCACTAGAAAAACTCTCAACAGGCTTAAGAATCAATCGCGCCCAAGACGACGCGGCAGGTTTGGCTATGTCTGAACAGATGAGAGGTCAAATTCGCGGTTTAGGAAAAGCCAAACAGAACGCTCAAGACGGCATCGCCGCTTTGCAGATTGCTGAAGGTGGCTTGTCCGAAATCTCGAATATCCTGCAACGCCAGCGCGAGCTAGCAGTTCAGGGCGCGAACGATACTTTAACAAGCACAGAACGCAAATACATCGCCGACGAAATCAATCAGCTTGGCAAAGAAATCAACAGAATAAGAGACACAACCGACTACAACACGATAAATATGCTAGCAAGCTTTGGCTTCGGCACAGGAGATGGCGTAATTAACACAGCGCAAATTGGTACCTTGCATATAGGTCCTAATTCTGTGAGAGGTGATGAACGTCAGACGGGTGTTGGTAATGCCATTAAGGTTTCCTATAATGTGCATATCAGCGGTTTCTCAATAAATACTACCAATATGGCTAATGTTAACCAGGCTACTTTCAATAATGCCATTGCTTCTCTTGAATCTCAAATCAAGAGTATAAGCGGTGTTCGTGCTGGCATTGGTGTGTATATTAATCGTTTGGAATTTACGATTAATAACATTGCTAACCTTGAGTTCAATACTCAAGACGCTGAAAGCCGCATACGCGACACTAACTTCGCACTTGAAACAACCAAGTTCACTCGAAACCAGATTATGGTACAGAGCGCGACTAGTATGTTGGCTCAAGCAAATATGCTACCGCAGAGCGTACTTGGGCTGCTGTCGTAAAACTAAGAAAAAACTCCTTGTAGGGGGCAGTAGGGGCAATTTTGCTTCCTACTGTTACCGCAGCAGGCGAGCAAAATCCTCCACCTTCAGGTGGGGGATTTTTTTAATATTTTAATCCTTAAGTTTTCTATCTTACCCCTAATGCCCAAAAAGAAGCTTCGCATTGATTTAAGCAGCAGCGAGTTTGCTCACTACATAGAGAATAAATTGCTCTATGTGGACAAAAGCATGTTCATAGAGCATTTTATGGATAACCCAAGCAAGGTTCTCCTAATCACCCGCCCACGCAGAATGGGCAAAAGCCTCAACATGAACATGCTTGCGGAATTTTTGGATTGCAAAAAAAACTCTGCGCATTTGTTCAAAGGGTTAAAAATCGAAAAGAGAAAAATATTTAAAAAGCATTTGAATAAATATCCTGTGATTTACTTGGATTTCAAAGAGCTTATGCCCTCGGCTTATAAACGCAATTTGCGAGATTTCGTGCTGCAGCATATAAATAAGTATTTAAAAGAAGGACAGTCCGATTTTATTAAAAAATATGTTGCAAATGAAAATGATATGGATGAAAGAGCGATTAGGCTTTTATCGGAAAACTTGAAAGAGGTTTACGGTGTAGCTCCCGTAGTTTTGATTGACGAATACGACCGGCTTCTTATGGATAATTTACACAAGCCGAACTATGAAGAAATAAGAGATTATATTTCCAGAGTGTTTGAAAGCACCTTTAAAGGCAATCCTTGTTTGTCAAAGGCTTTGCTAACCGGCATTTTAAGAATTAGCCAAGAAAGCATGTTCAGCAAATTGAACAACGTTAAAGTTTTCGATGTATTTGCCAAAAGCGAATTCGATGAGGATTTCGGGTTAACCGAGAAAGAGGTTAAAGCCCTTGTTGAGCCAAAGGATTTTAAGATTGTCAAGAGATGGTACGACGGAATCCGTGTTGGAGATTCTTCTGTGTTTTACATTTTCTCCGTTATGAATTTTTTATACGAAAACGAAGTTTCCAACTACTGGGGCCAGAGCGGCACCATAAACCTGCTTGGCGATCTGCTTACGCAGAGCAAAGCTCTGTGCCTAGGCGAAGCGGTGAAAAAGTTTGGCAACACGTTCACCACGGAGCTCGATCCAAGAGTCTCGCTGAAAGAACTGTTTGCCGACAAAGCAGATAAATATTACTTTGCCCTTGCGGTGCAGGCAGGCTATCTTTCATGGGATGAAGAAGCTGCAGGCAGCAATCCCAGAAGGAGGCTTTACAAGCTGTGCGTTCCCAATGAAGAATTAATGATGGTTTGGGAGGAGTATATTCTAAGCTCCATTGTGAAGAAAGAAGAGCAGAGCCAATTGGCGGAAATTTTTGAGAAAATAGATAATGCTGATTATTTTAACAACGAATTAACGCGCCTTCTCTCTTTCAAGCTTTCTTATTTTGATTTGCACGATAACTTGGAAAAGACCTACCATGGTTTTGTTTTGGGCTTAATGGTTGCCCTTGGCTTTGATGTCCGCTCTAATAATGCGGCAGGTTTTGGTCGGTACGATCTGTTTATTGAGTCCAAGAAATGGACTGCTGCGATAGAATTCAAGGTTTCAAAAACAGCGAAAGGCATAAAGCAGGCAATTAAGGAAGCTTTGGCTCAAATAAAGGAACAGAAATACCTCGCTGCCGCAAGCAAAAAGAAGCCTGCTTATATCATTGGAGTGGGCGTTCACAAAAACGATGCCGAGGTTTTTTGCGAGAGGGCGTGGTAGCCCTGTTTTCTATAGCTTTGATTTCACAAAAGAAAACAAAGTGCCTCTTTCGCTTTTATTCAAGCCTAAAAACAAAGCGCTCACAGCAAACACCGTTACAAAAGCAGAGCAACATGCTAAAAATCCCTGCCATCCATCCATTCTCAAACTAATGTAAAGCGGCAACGGAATGGAAATTGTTCCAACTAAAAAACATTTAATTAAAGATTGGCTGATTAACCTGCGAATGGAAAAACCGGTAAGCCCGCGAAGCGAAAACGCAGCGTAAATTACTCTGAAAATATTTATAAGTATATGCGAACATATATAACCAATAGGCGAAAAATGCAAACCGAAATACATAAGCGGAAACATAAGCATAACCATAAGGCTATCTATAGTTCGGAACCTTTTATTTTTGCCAGAAGCAATTATTCCATGCCAAACAGGAATAAAAGCAGAATACACCAATACATTTACTATGCTCAATTGGCAGAAAATTTCAGCGTAGTCAGGAACTATTTTTAACCATAAACTCAAAACATAATCCATTTGCAAAGCCAAAGGCACCAAAATCATAAAAGAAAGCAAAAAGCAGAATTTGCTTGCGCGAATTACCAAATTATAAAAATAATCCATTTCGCCAGCCGCCAAAAATTTCGTTATCTGCGGGGCTATTGCCGCAAAAAAGTTGCTCATAAACTGGCTTGCTATACCTAACACTTGCGTAGCAACGCCGTTTGCCGCATTCAGCAAAACTCCATAAAAGCGGTTTATCAAAACAACTCCGCCCTGCACTGCCAATACTCCAGAAACGCCCCCTAAAAATTCGTAGCCGCTAAATCCCATTCTTTCCAAAAAGAGCTTCTTGTTCCAAAACCATTTAAAATGCGTTTCCTTAAAATTTCTCTGGCAATAAATCATATAAAAAACAGCCATAATTGCATAAACTGCAAATAACAGAACAGAATAAATTTTTAGTTTATCAACAGACACAAAAGCTAGAGAAAGCACAATCACAAGTTTAAATATGGAATCAGCAATGCCAGTAAAAGCATAAATTTTCATTCGTTCGTGAGCATTAATTGCTGCCATATATGGCATTTGTAAAATGCCAATGCAGGCAGCGAAAATTGTGAATTGATAAACAAAGTTTGCCGCTTCCATTCTTTCAGCAGGTATAATGAGCTTGGTATTTAAAAACCAAAGGCCAACAGTTTCACCCAGAATTAAAATTATAAGCGCTGTGAAAACATGAATCATAATACTCAAGCTAAAGGTTTGTTTTAATTTTTCAAAATCGCCTTTTCCCAAATCAAAAGTGAAAAACCTGCTCGTTGCGCTGTTCATAGCATTTTGAATAAAACTGAATAGAATTATAACGCTGCCAACAATGCTGTATATTCCAAAATCTTCAACACCCAGCTGCGCCAGCACTTCGCGGCTCGTATAAAGCCCTACGCACATAGTTAATATGCTGCGAAAATAGAGAAACAGCGTATTCTTGGCAATGCGTTTATTGTTTTCGGAAGGAGTCATTTGTTAGTGCAAAGTAATATAGAATTTTTCTACCTTTCTACTCATGCTTAAATTCTCAATGCTCTCCGCAGGGAGAGGCAGCAACTTTGAGGCGATTATGCAACGCATAGCCTCAAAAGAGCTCGTTGCTCAGTGCATAAGCCTTATAACGCCAGCCGGTAGCAAGGCTATAGATGTGGCAAATAAGTACAGCGTGCCTGTTCGCTTGGTTGAAGGCGATAATTTGCTTTCGGTTCTACAGAGTGAAAATCCAGATTTGGTTGTTATGTCAGGCTATATGCGAAAAATTTCTGAAAGCGTTCTTGAGCATTTTGAAAACAAAATAATAAACATCCATCCATCGCTCTTGCCCGCCTTTGGCGGCAAAGGCTGTTATGGCATGCACGTTCATAAAAAGGTAATTGAAGCAGGGGTGAAAATTACGGGCCTAACCGTGCATTTCGTTAACAAAGATTACGATGCTGGCCGCATTATAGCCCAAGCCGCAGTGCCTGTTCTGCCCAGCGATACGCCGGAAAGTTTAGCCGAGCGTGTTTTGCGAGAGGAGCATAACACTTACTGGCAGGTAATTAGGGATTTAGCAAAAACTCCTGCCAATCGCTTATAGCGCCAAGCGGTAAGTTTCCGGAAGTGTCTATATCAAAACCCATGCTTTTAAGCGGAGCAACGGAATTTTTTAATTGCTCCAAAGCCTGAATTGAGCGCATGTAGTTGATTTGCAATTCTTTTAGGCTTTTTTCGCGTTCGCGAATATCTTTGTCTTGGCTGGATATTATGGAGAATAGCGTTAAAATCCAGCCTGCGAACAAAAAGAGGAAGACTATGGTGATGCCCGGCGCAAGCCTTAGCCCGGTGCTTCTTTGGTAACTTATGCCGGTTGCTTTCAGCTTTTCCCAAAAACCGGAATCTTTTCTGTAGGAATCCCTTGAATCGTATATTTTAAATACATGGAAAAATTGACTGAAAAAATCTCGGCACTCTTCGTTGTGGAAAATAATCACCAACTCTGTGCCCTTTCCCTTAACAAAATTCAAAAGATCCAAAAACATATTTAAATAATTTTTATCCCTAAATTTAGCCTGCTCAATATCCACAAAGTAAATTTTATTAAGACCATCAATCGGAGAAAACAACAACTTGCGCACGGCTGGCAAATGCTCTTCTCTTAAAAGCCCCTTAAGCTCAATCAAAGTTTCGTTCTTTGAAATTTCCATGGCAAAGTCAATTTTTTCGCTCATGAGAAAAAGCCTCCTCCGTTCAAGCGAATACGCAAGTGGAAGGTTTCAGATTCTTGCCCTTTTAAATTTACCTTGCGGAAAATGGCGAGCCTAAGCCCTTGCACTGTGTCTGGAGTGGCGAGTGAGCCAAGCCCTAAAATGGGTACGCATAAAATATTTGCGCTTTTGCTCATTTCAATATCTGCGCCTATGCCCAAAAACCTGTCTTTAAAATTGATTTTTTTTACATTGGTGTAAAAACCATCGCCTTGTTTGAGCTTTATTTTTTTGCCCTCGATTTTAAGTGTTTGCCCGCGGTCATCGTTTCTAAAACCTAGGCAAAGCTCCGTTGCGAATTCTCCTTTGAGCGCATTGAAAGAAGCATTCGTTATGGAAATGCTTGCTGTCATATCTGCTTCGCTGTTTTTTATGCTAAAAACCTTTTCTGCTTTAAAGGAATAGTCTTTGCCCAAATATGATATATTTTGCTCGCTCTCCATTAATACCTGAATTTTATCCTCTTGCTTTTTAATGGAGCTTTCGTAGGGATTTTGCAATGCGCCTAGCCTATCGCTAATCCATAAATTTCTTTGGGCTATATTTTCAAATTCAACGGGGCAAATATGCTCCAGAAAAAGCGGTGAAACTTCGCCATCGTCGCGCATGGAGCAGGCAAGTTCCGAGAGAGAGGGCCTGTATGAGAGCGAGCGGATATAGCCGCCAAAAGCAGGTTCAATTAAGCATTCTAAATGCGGGTTGCTAAAGTTTAATTGTTGGTTTCCATCTAATAAAAAATTCGCTCTCGCAAAGCGAATTCCTTCTTGTGCATCGAAATCTCGCAGAATTTTTTCCGCTTCCAGTACCGAGCGATTTGCGTAAAACCTAACGGAATCGCGCAGCATTCCATCTGCTGTGTTTTTGAAATAGCTCTGCTGCATTGCCTCTAGCAAACTCTCAAAAACCTCTTCTTTTGTTTCGGAGTCACTTAACAAGCAGGCTTTGGAATATACATTCAAAATTCTCTTATGCAAAACATTTATCTCAGGCATTCGCAGAAGAATATCGCGAGAGCTGGGCGCAGATAGCGAGTAACTGATTAAATTCACCTTGCCCGTTGCTTTTTGCTCAATTATTTGGCAAAGCAAGCAATGCTCTATATCTAAACCCTCTGCTTTTGCCGTATCCACGGCCTGCAACCACTCGTTGTTAGACACGGCTTCATCTAAATTTATGCTCAAGAGAATGCAATTCACGCCATTCGAGCTTTTGACATTTTTCAGCGAATTTACTATATCTGCTCTTTTTGAATTTTGGCAAACAAAAGATAAGTTTTGAGAATAGGTTAATATTCGCATAAAAGAGCCGCCGTATTCTGCGGCAAACCAACCCGCCACCGCAGACTTTCTACCCAAGGCTTCTTGAACGGAAATATCTGGCATAAGAGCATATAAAAAACCGCTTTTTTCAAGGCTTTCTATAAGGGCGATTTCCCAAGCGTGCGATGAGCAAAAAAAGCCCGATGGCTCCATAAAATTAGAGAGCAGCTCTCTGTGCTTTTGCAATTGCAATTCCTGCAATTTTTCAGGGAACAACGGCAGCACAGCTTCATTGTAAGCACCGCCCAAAAACTCCAGTTGCCTGCTTGCAAGCAATTTCTTCAACTGTTTTGCTTCTTTTTTATGCTCTTTATTCAAAGCCTCCAGCATTTGCCCAGTGAAAAATACGGTAAGTTTTAAATTCTGCCTCCCCGATAGCAACCCCATTATCCTTGCTGCCCAAGCCTTTGCGGCAATGCTGTGGGCATTTTTTTTATGCACATCGTAAACAGGGTAAAGGGCAAGGGCGAGTTTCATGGATTGGAATTAATGTAGAAATTTTCTACATTAATTCCAATATGGATCGCCGTAAATTTATTAAACTTGTTGGCGCTGGCACTGCTTTGACTGCTTTGGGCGGGTGCGAGCGGAGCGCTTCTTCTTTAACTCGTGCAGTACCTGCCGGTGAAATGGCCTATAGGCTCGACCAAAAAACTGGTAGCAAAATATCGCTTTTGGGCTTTGGCATGATGAGGCTTCCGCGGGTAGCCAGGGCACAAAGAGAATCTTTGGTTGGCGATAACGACCTTGACCAGGAAATGGTTAACGAATTAGTGGATCACTCCATTGCACGCGGGGTGAATATTTTTGACACATCGCCGAGATATTGCAAAGGTTTTTCCGAAAGCGCAACGGGCATAGCTTTGAGTCGCCACCCGCGCGACAAATTTTTTGTCTCTACCAAAATGTCAAATCAAAGCGATTGGAGCCGAGAAGCCTCGCTTAGAATGTACGAGAAACAGTTTGAAGATTTGAAGGTGGACTATATTGACTATTACCTTGTGCATAATGTTGGTAATCACGATAATTTTAAAGGGCGTTTTCTCGACAACGGTATTTTGGATTTTCTGATAGAAGAAAAGAAGGCAGGTCGTATTCGTCAGCTAGGCTGGTCTTTTCATGGCGATGGTGATTTTTTTGAATACATGATGTCTGGCAAGTACGATTGGGATTTTGTGATGATCCAGTTGAATTATCTGGATTGGGAGCATGTTGATAATCCTAGGCGTACCAGCATAAACGCTAGGCGCCAGTACGAAATTCTTGCTGAAAGGAATGTTCCCGCTATGATTATGGAACCGCTTTTGGGTGGCCGCTTGGCAATGCCGCACTACAAGGCAAGAGCCATGATGAAGCAAGCCGACCAAAACGCCAGCGATGCATCGTGGGCGTTTCGCTTTGCGGGAGATTTGCCCAACGTGCTTACGGTGTTTAGCGGCATGACTTTTATGGAGCATCTGCAAGACAATATACACACCTACTCACCACTCGTTTCGCTTACCGAAAAAGAACATGCCATGCTTGAGCAGGTTGCGCAAATTGCGATTGAATACCGCAACATAAACTGCACAAGTTGCCAGTACTGCATGCCCTGCCCCTACGGCTTAGATATACCGGAAATAATCACGCACTTTAATCGCAGCCTAAACGAAGGCAACTTCCCAGATGATAGGCAAGATGCCGACTACCGAAGAGCCCGCCGCGCATTCCTAATTGGGCAAGATCGAAGAGTCTCTCCCAGGCGCCAGGCAAACAGATGCACTGGTTGCGGAATTTGCGTAAAAGACTGCCCGCAAAGAATTAATATCCCCATGGAAATGCAGCGTATTGATAAATTCACCGAGGAATTAAAGCGAGACGTTTAAAAGGCAAGGTTTTAAACCGAAACATCCACAGTTTGCCCTATTCCGTTTACAGCAGGCGGAGCTTGGGGCATTGCTTGCAAGAGTGTTAAGGCTCCTTGCTCGGCAGCTTGCTGGGCTTGTTTAAGCACTGCTATGCCAACGGCGTTGTTTAATTGCGTAGCCTTTTGAGCTGTCGCTAATTTTGCAATATCCATTTCCATGACTGTTTCTCCGTTAAAGGTCTCTTGAATATCGGCAGCAACGCAATGAAACTTTAGGGTTTATTTTAAAAAACTGGAGGTGAGGGGAGTCGAACCCCTGTCCAAAATTCTGTTTGCGTTCGCTCATACATGCGTTTCCTTTGCATTTAAAGTCTCGCCTTTGTAAACGCCCGTAAAGGTTAGCGCAGAGCAAAAGCCAGCCTGAGAATTTCGAGCTTTGCGTTCAGGCAAGCGCAAGACTCTATCCCGCATTGCGGCCGAATGCTTCACCCAGCGGGAGAGGGAGAAAATTCGGCGCTGCTGTTTAAGCAGCGATTGCGTAATCGTTGCCGATTATCTTTTTCGGGCTTTTTACGAGGCCAGCCCACCTCGGCATGCAACTAGCGCATCTGGAATCCTGTCGAAACCAAAGCACCCCCGTGCTTGGTGCTAAGATAGAAAAGTTATAAAACGATTTTCTATATTCTGCATGTTATTAAAATGGGGGTAAAGATATGAATGGTTTTCAAATGAATCGCCGCTCGAAAAACAGTGGTCGTGATGATTTTTTATCTGTGGCTGATCCAGACGATGAACTGGACGACTTCGAAGATATTGACGAAGAAGACGATGACTTTGTAGAAGACGAAGAAGCCCTTGATGAAGAATTAAATTTTGACAAGCCGCATTTTCGTCGCTTGGGACTGGATTATGAAGAAGAGGAAGATGAGTAAAAAGTTAGGAATATTTTCGTTAATGATTCCTTTGTTTATTGCCTGTTCGGCAACGAACAGAGGAAATG
>JAITFT010000179.1 GCA_031281155.1 Candidatus Fibrimonadaceae bacterium | reverse complement strand
CTGAAATCAAAAAATATCGCGTTCTCAAAAATATCGATAAAGCTTTCAAAGATTTAGCCGCTTTCTGGAACGATTACCTAGCTACTTTGCAGGTTAAAACTCCAGATGCAAGCTTTAACTCAATGATAAACGTTCACAATCCGCGCCAGTGCCACACCACGAAAAACTGGAGCCGCTACCTCAGCCTCTACCAGCTTGGTTTTGGCAGCGATCGCGGCATAGGCTATCGCGATTCAAGCCAAGATTTGCTCGGCGTTATGAGCCACATGCCCGAAGAAGCCCGTGCTTTGGCAGAAAATCTGCTTTCTGTTCAGTTGGAAAACGGCAGCGCCATGCACCAGTATTTCCCAAGCACAATGGAAGCCAACGAAGGCGATTCCCGCGAGAAAGAAGATCGCCCAGACTACTACGGCGATGATCATTTGTGGATTGTGCTAACTGTTGCTTCTTACTTAAAAGAAACAGGAAATTTGAAATTCCTTAAAAAAGAAATTCCTTTCTACCATAAAAAGAAAGCATTAAAGAGCAGAGAAAAGGCTTCTGTATTGGAACACTTAAAACGCAGCCTTGCATTCACCTGGAAAGATTGCGGCAGGCACGGCATTCCGCGCCTTGGCTTTGCAGATTGGAACGATACCGTGAATTTGCCAGTAGGCGCAGAATCGCTTTTCAACGCAAGCTTATTCTCAAAAGCATTGCTGGAAATGATAGATATTTGCGAAACCATTGGCGATAAAAAATTGCTAACGCAATATAAAAGCTGGTATGCTACAATTAAAGAAAGAGTAAACAAAGTCGCATGGGACGGCAAGTGGTATATACGCTGGTTCGATGAAAAAGGCAAGCCGCTCGGCTCGTCGAAAAACAAGTATAATAAAATAGACTCGCTCGGTCAGAGCTGGCCTATTATGAGCGGCCTCGCAACAGCTGAACGCGCAAAAACCGCTTTGAACAGCGTTAACAAGTTGCTCAACACCAAAAACGGAATCAGGCTTTCCTGGCCTGGCTACAATGGCTTTGATCCACACGTTGGCGGCATTTCAACCTATCCACCCGGAGCAAAAGAAAACGGCGGTGTATTCCTGCATGCAAATCCTTGGGTTATGATTGCAGAAACCATTGTAGGCAATGGCGATAGAGCTTATCAATACTACAGCCAAATTAACCCTGCGGCAAAAAACGACAATATAAATGAATTCGAATCCGAACCTTATTGCTATCCGCAAAATATTTTGGGCAGCGAGCACAAGCAATTCGGCTTGGCACGCAACGCATGGTTAAGCGGCACAAGCTCTTGGACATACCAAGCTGCAACCCAGCACATTTTGGGCGTGCGTACTACTTTCAAAGGCTTGCTTGTCGATCCTTGCGTTCCAAAATCTTGGAAAGAGTTCAGCATTACCCGCAAATTCCGTGGTGCAACTTATGAGATTATCGTAAAAAATCCCAAAGGCGTTAGCAAAGGGGTGAAATCCATAACGGTTGGCGGCAGGGAAATTGTAGGCAATGTATTGCCGATTTTGCCACTGGGTAGCAAGAGCAAAATTGAAGTTTTAATGGGATAATAGCAGTAGCAATGGCGCACCCGTGTGTGCCACTGCTCAAAACCCCAAAGCCAACCCCAGTATAATGTTGTGAAGAGCGAGATGCTTTTTCGTAGATGTGTTCGAATATTCAAGAGAAAGCCAAACATTTTGAGTGTTTTCAATTAGCTTATCAAAACGGTTTCGCAAATTAAAAGATATAGAACCACCAAAAGAAATTAAATAGTTGCCATTAAAAGTCAAGTCCAGATTATGCCCTAAAGCTATACCCCAATCGGGAGTTAGTAAATAACCCAGCCCGCTTCTATAGCCCAAACTGGAACCAATATCGGAGTATATCTCCCGGCACTCCGTTTCTGCTCTTTCCTCATCGTCTCTCTCACTGCTTCCTATTTTCGTTAACTCGCTTATCAATGCTCGTAAATCCGTATGCTCAAAAGAAAATGAAGGGCCTAAAAACATGGCATATTCCGGACGGATTTTATTAAACATTGCATTTATGGAATATCTTTGGTAAATAAGACTGTTTGCAGAATCTAAACTTCCGCCTGCAAATTTTATGCTTGCTCCGGCAGCAAGAAGAGAGCTATAAGAATAGTTTCCATAACCTGTCCATGTAAACAAAGTTTTGCACCTTGAATGCCCCTGGCTACCAAGCCCCACACCACCGCTCAACCCCTTGCTCTGTGCTATATAGCGCCCTGGCAAAGGAATATTAGCGTGAGCCGTTGTGAGTAAGAGAAGCAGGCTAATTATACCCAGCTTGCTCAAAAAGCTTCGCCACAGACATGTTGTAGTCATATACCGCAAAATAGTAATCCTTTTTCATAAGTAGGTTTCTTTTATAAGCATTTGCGAGCAACCCGCCTGCTTTGCCGGGGTTTATGTCGAATTGCAAAGCGGCACCCTTCAGCATGCCTTCCGTTGCACGCAAAGCCCGCCTTGCGCTTTCCAACTTGCTTTTCGCAACTTGGTAATCTTCATATTTCTCGGCTATTTGAAATGTAATGCCTGTGCTTGCATAGCTCTCGGTTTGGCGCAAAATTCGGTGCTCCAGCCGCGCGCTTCTATAGCTATCCCATTGGCTCCAGAAATTAAGCCTGTATTTAAGGCCTATTCCAAAAGCCCCAGAAATTCTGTTAACCGGATCTTGAGCGAAGGCGTTTTTAGATAAACTGGTGCGATCTCCTGCCCAGGATTTTGCATATTCAAATTCACCTACTATAAAAAACTCAGGAGCCATCTTTGCAGAAGCCAGTTCCATTTGCATGCTCGTTGCTTCCAAACCAGCGACCAAGCGGCGAACATCAGGATGATTTTCGTTGGCGAATTTCACAAGGGAATCTAGGCTTGGCACAAAATCGTTGATTGCGGTAAGTATGCTATCGGCTGGCATAAAGTTTTGGGAATCTGGCAGGGCAAGCACGAATTTAGTTACAAGCTGCGCTTTTTTCAAGCCCGCTCTCGCTTCTAAAACAGCTTTGTCTATTTCAAAAAAACTGGCTCTTAATTCCAGCAAATCCATTTGGGAAACATTTTCATCGCCATCATCGAAATCTTCTTCCATTTTATCCAAAGCTCTGCGCATTTGGCTATGACCATCACGTGCCAGCTTATCCATTTCAATAGCCAGCAAATAACCATAATAATAGCTTAAAAATTCTGTTTTTTTGGAGTTTTCCTTGCCTTCTATTTCCATTTTCTTTTGCTGCAAATCAGCTCGAGCCGCTTTTAAACCAACTTGCAATTGCCCATAATTCAAAGGCTGCGCTGCCTTAACATTCATTCCAAAATAAGGCCCCATTTTTGTGAAATCCCATGAATCAATGGTATCGCCATAAGCACTCAAAGTGTTTTTCAAGCCCGGAACTATCCCCGTTAGCATCGAAAATTCAAACCTTGGCAAAATAGCGCTAGACTTAATCTGCTCAATCTGCAATTCCTTAGCTAAAAGCGCCATTCTGTTCTCTTGAAATCTCGGCTCCGTTTTCACAGCTGTTTGAACAAACTCGTCTCTTTCCATACGAACAAGGCCATCGTTCGCAAACGCAAAGGAAAAAAATGCAAGAACTAAAATTAAAGGCACAGTGGGAATGTAGAAATTATTTAAAATCATACAATGTATTATAGTCGCTTCTCAAGACTTCGTCATCGGCTACCCTTGGTGGCGGAGCGGGTTCGTTTTGCTTTTTTTCAATCTCGCGCCAGTAGTCGGCACTTTGCTGGTTTATTGAAATCTCATTTTGCTCGGTTCTTCTGCGTAAGCGTTCAATATCGCTAGCCGTTGTGGACATTTTTCCGGCTATTCTTTCTGCAGCTGCCCTGCCCCAAGGGGTTCTGCCATGTTCCCTGCTCAACTCTGAAAAAATAACTCGAGCATCGTCTATTTCGCCAATTTCATCTGCTAAAATACTGGCTTTGGCAAACATGGCTTGAATGGCCGTTTCGGTTTTGGGAAATTCTGAAATAACCGAATCATAAAGAGCTATTGTGTTTTGATACGCCAAATCAACTTCCTGAAAATTTTCCAGCGGAATTTTTTGTGCCTCAAGCCATGCTTCCTCTGCTTTCAAAAAAGCATCGCGCGCTAAGTCTTCTATTGTTTTTATGCTTACCTGCAAACCCATATTTCTTTGCGCTTGCTTTGCATAGTTTGTTTGCGGGAAGTTTTCAATTATGCTTCTGTAAATTGGGTAGGCTTTTGAGGTGTCTTTTTTAAATTCATCGTGGATAAAGGCTCTTGTATAGGCTGCTCTAACTTTCAAGTTTGGATCCGTTAGGGTGGCATCCATTCTTTCCAGCAAAACAATTGCGCTGTCGGTTTCTGATAGCCTTAGCAGAAATAGTTCTGCAATTTGAAATTCTTGCGGAAAAAACGGTTTGTCTTGGTTTTGTAAAACAGCAACGGTATCTTTTAATGCCAACAATCTTGCAAGCGCTGTTTTTCGGGCGTAGCTTTCTTTGCCCCAATGGCTTGCAGACCTGCTTTGGAAGCTTGAGTCGTATTGCAAAATAGCTTCTGGGTAATCTCTGTCCTTTTGCCTAAAATCTCCAATGCCAAAAAAAGCTCTGGCTGCCATTTCGCTTTTAGGTTCTCTAAATGCCACATCTCGTAAAATGTTGATTCCTCTTGTATCGTTTATGCTTAAAAGAATTTCGCCCTGCCTTATTAAGCTCAAATTTTTAAAGTTCGCAAAAGCGATGGAATCTGCGAGTGCTTTGTATTCATTTGCCGCAGCGAAAGCGTTTTCTTGCAGCAAACATTCCGTTGCTGTGCTTTGCGCTCTATATCTTTCTGGCACAGGCAAAATCAAAAGCTCTTTATGCGTGTAGTGCTCCCTTGCTTTTTCATAGTTTTTTTGCTCATAATATAAATCAGCAAGCCGCAGCCTGGCCCTCGCTCTTGTCCAGGGAGTTCCAAAGCCAGAGGCAAGCACCGCTTCCAAAGAAGCGATTGCGTCTTCTGGCAAGCCTTCTTTTTCTTGCAAAATAGACATTAGTTCCAAAGTTGGCAAAAAGAACTGGTGGCTTTCGCCTTTTTCCAAAATTCGCTCTGCAGAAAACCTTGCCAACGCATAATCGGAGTTTTTGTAAAGGGAAAAAGCACGTTGATATTCGGCTTTTGGCATTGAATCATAGTTTGGAAAATATCTTTCCAATTCATCGTATTTTTCCACAGCTCTGCTCCATTCGCTTTTGTGTCGAAAAGCTTCGCCCATCATAAAAACCGCTTTTGGAACCTGCCTTTCATTCTTTGGGAACCTTTCAACAGTGCGAGAACCTTTTTCTATTACTCTGTCGTAAAGTCCTCTTTCTTTCCCTATGCCCAAAATGGAATCCACGGGAATGGAGTCTAGCCTTTGCTGCCTAAGCTTGCCAGCATCACCATAAGCCTCTTCCATATTCCAGGCATGATTAAAATAAGCACAGCAGGTGCAACCTTGCAAACCGAATAGAAATACTACAATAATAATAACAAGCAGCCTTACGACCATTATTTGAATATAGAAAATATGTCTGGACCTAGGAAGCGAGCCGGCGACATAATCACAAAACAATTAGCCCACCTAAAGGGGACATTTTCTAAAAACTTTGACAGGGTATTTTAGTAAATGCTGAGCAAATTTTCTATATTACTCGCATGTCCGATTATGCGAAAAATGTTGTAGATAAGATGAACAGGCAGATTCTTTTCAATATGCCTTTGGGAAAAGCTATAATTCTGTTTTCTTTTTTGTTTTTTGCAATAATTGCCGTAGGCGGATCAGTTGCCTATTACTTTGCAATGCAAAAGGTTTTAGGCGTAAGTTCCATGCTTGAGCTTAGGCAAACCGTGGATACAAGAAAGCTAATGCTAAAAGCAAAGCTGGACAAAGAAATTTTACTGATGAGAGTTTTATCGGAATTTCCCGATATTAAAGGGCATTTTTTAAACCCTGAAGACGAAGCTCTAAAAGAAGCTGGCTTTAAGGCACTTGAGCGTTATGCGAGTTTATTTCACAGCAAAATGCTTGGCTGGATTAGCCTTAAAGATTCCAACTACTATGTAAATGGTCAGTTTATGGAAAAATACGATTATTCCAACCCTGCCCATGCGTGGTTTTTCGAAACTTTGGCAAACGAGCATCGCCCGCGGATAAGAGTGGACTTTGATTATTTAAACCGCCTAATTTACGATTTATACATAAATTATCCGGTTTATTCAGAAGGCGAGCCTATTGGAGTTTTGGGTAGCAGGATTTCTCTTTTTGAATTTTTGAGTGACTTGAATTTGCCTGAAAATTCTTATGTCTTTGGCGTGGACGGAATCGTAGTGGGCGCTCCAGCCGAAAGAATTGCCAAAGAGAAGAAAAATTTAAAAGAAATATTCGGTCCTCATGGTGAAGAGGTACATAAAAAAGCTTTAAGTTTGAGAAGAAAGTCATCAAGCGAAGTGCTCACCCTTGGCCGCAAGCATTACCTTATAAGCGGCACCGGCGAATCAGATTTGTTTTTAGTAGCAGTATATGAAATTGATGCAAAGAAAACGATAAAGGAAAGAGCAAGCATAGTGTTTCTTACGCTCCTATTTATTATGTTTTTGGTTTTTATTGTTTTCAACAAACTCATAATATACATCTTGAGACCTATAAACAGAAATATGCTTTTATACATAGAGTCAAGTCTTTTGGATGAGCTTACCAGGCTTCCCAATAGAAGATTTTTCAATATGAAAATGAAAGACGAATGGAGCAGAGCCATTAGAGGCAGGTATCCTATATGTTTTTTAATGATGGATTTAGACAAATTCAAAGCCTACAACGATACGCATGGGCACTCTGAAGGCGATGTGCTTTTGCGTGAGACTGCGCGAATATTTGACAATTGCGCTGGCAGAGTATCGGATTTAGCAGCGAGAATTGGCGGGGAGGAATTTTCCATTATTTTGCCAAACACCGAATTGATTGGCGGGCAAAAACTTGCAGAGAGCATAAGAGCAAATGTGGAGAAAGCAGGTAAAGCTACCATAAGCATAGGCTTGGTTTGCAAAGTTCCCACTTTGCAAGACAGTATGCAAGATTTCATTGATACAGCAGATCAAAAACTCTACGAAGCAAAAAACACAGGCAGGAATAAAACTTGTTGGTAAGTTTAGAGTCGTTTTTCAAGGAAAATCCATTAGTTGCTCTTGGCTTTTCGGGTGGTGTTGATTCTTCTTATTTGCTATATGCGGGGCTTAGCTATGGCGCAAAGGTGAAAGCCTATTTTGTAAAAACAGAATTTCAGCCGGAGTCTGAATTTAAAGATGCACAAAGGTTGGCAAAGCATGTAGGAGCAGAGTTGGTTGTTCTTGAAAAAAGCATTTTAGCTTATGAGAAAGTTATTTCAAATCCGCCAGATCGTTGCTATCATTGCAAAAGAATTATATTCGGAGCCATACAAACGCAAGCCCTCGCAGATGGCATACCGTTTGTGATTGACGGAACCAACGCCTCCGATAACATTGCCGGCCGCCCTGGCGTAAAAGCCTTAAAAGAACTTTCCGTTCGCTCGCCGCTTTGGGAATGCGGCATCACAAAAGACGAAATTCGCCGTTTATCAAAAGAAGCAGGCTTGTTTACATGGGATAAATCCGCATTTCCTTGCCTTGCAATCCGCGTACCGTTTAACACTGTTATTACAAAGGAGTTGCTTGAGGCAGGCCTATCCGCTTCCCATTTTGCGTAACTTCCAGCCAATACTTGTTCTTTTTTGGCGGCAATATGCCAAGAATGGAATCTGGAACGATGTTTTTTCCAAGTTGCACGTAATCGTTTAACTCTAAAATCCCGCTTGTTTTTGAGTATATGTTTTCGCCGTGGTAAATAGTTATTGAATAAAGCTCGTTTTGTTCAATTTTAATTACCCTGCCAGGCAAAATTGCATTAATAGCATAAATTGAATCTTTGCCGGCAACGATAGTTCGCAACGGCGGCACGGGACATGGGCCTGGGAATTTGCAACCATTGTTTTTATTGTGCCAAGGGAGATTTTTACTCTTTGCTATGATTATGCTATTGCCGTAAATCCCAACAGAATCGGTTTCCATGCCGGGAATAGAAAAAATATGATGAATTCGGAGCGGAAACTCATTGGGAAATCTCTCGCCAATAAATTTTGCCATTGAAGCATACAGAGAATCCTCTATTCCCAGCAATTCCTCGAACGATTCAAAATTCCAAAAACATTCCACTAAAGAGTTTTTGTTTGAATGTACTTTAACGGTATTGCAATGCGGATTTTGCTTTGCGTAAAACTCGGCATCTTGAATGGGCTTAGATTTTTTGACAGTAAAAACAACTATAGATAAAGCAAAAATGGCTAAGAGCCATGCCAGCAACAGAGTTTTTATGCTCGGCATATTACAGGAACTTTATTTTTCCGTAAATAAGTTTTTGGCGAAATAGCTCAACAAGCTCTTGGCTTGCTCCGGAAATTTGAATAGAATGTTTATCGACTATTTTTTCAAGGAAATTGAGGGAAGCTTGATCCATAGACTGTAGCTTGGAAAAATCGAAGGATATGCTGTAGAAATCCATTATGGTTTTTTGCAGTTCATCAAGAGATTTGCTCTCAGTCATATTTCCCTTGCAGATAACGCTTACGGAATTTTCGCTGTCTTTTACTATTTGCCATTCAAAGTCTGTTTCAGCTTGCACACCCTTTTCTGCTCGCATAGAGCTTTTCTTGAATTCTTCCAGGCTTTCGTATATTTGGAAAATACTATCTAATTGCGTTATTTGCAACAAATTTTTTACTTCTGGTGAAATATCAGTTAACGCAAAACGCAAATTGTTTTTACGCAGCAACTGGTTTATTCTGACAAACATTGCAAGATGCGAACTGTAAAGCACCTTAACCGCCGCAAGCGACAGAACAACGTCTTGCATTTTTTCCCTTAATGCATACTCTATTTTTTGGAAAATAGAACCAAAATCTTCCATCCCGGAATCGAACTTAGACACCTGGTAGTAGAAGTTCTTATCTTCAATTACGCATATTTCTGCCATGTTTTTGCCTCCACACGGTATAATGTAGAAAATTTCATATTGGCTCCATTTTGGCCATGCCATTTCTCCAACTTATTTTCAAATCAACTAATTCCTGCTTGTATTCCTTGGTTGTTCCGTATAAGGTAAGCTTGAGAATTGGCGAAAGTCTTCGTATTACAATAAGGCCGTCTTTATCGGGCATTACTTCTATTAATCTTAAAAGGTTTTTGCGTTTTTTTTCTAACTGCTCTTTATTATAGTTGCAGGTGTGGAGCTGGGAGATGAAGAGCTTTCTTTGCTCCGCTACTGCTGAGTTTGGCATATCGGGAACAGATAGCCTTTGTTGTAGAATACTTATGGCTTTGCTTAGTTTTTGCAGCATTTCGTTTAATTGCTGGAGCTCTTCCTTCAGTTGTTCGCGTTCATTTTCAACAAAGATAAATTCATTCATAGATTCAGTTTTGCCGCCTATTGTACCGCATTTAACGCGGCCCTTAAAAGCTACGCTGCTACTTATTATATGTGCAATTCGTGGCATTTCCAAATTTTCCGTTTCAATTTTACAACCTCTTATTTGATTGCTGACTATCAGATTTTTTCCTGCCTTGATGTACGAATCTTGGATACTTTGCGCTGTTATGTTTTTTTCGGCTATAATTGTGGTTTTATTAAGCCCGAACACAGAGCCTTTCAAAAATACGCTGCCTTTTCTGGATTCAATATGAGCGGCTTCAACAAAGCCATCAACTGATATATTGCCATCGGCTATAACCGAGAAGCCTTCATTTACGTTTCCTTTAACAAGCACATCGCCGGAGTATTCAATGTTTCCAGTTTTGAAATCGACATCTCCCTGGATTATATAAACATTGCCAACGCAGATATCGCGCCCGTTCCTGTACAGAAAGCCGTTTATAGAGGCTACCAGCTTGGTTTCGTTATCTATTACTTTCGTATTGCTTCCTATTGGCAGGGCAAAGTCTTCGCCAGGGCTTGGGGACAAAGGTTGCCCATACACGCTAGTGCCGGGAATGCCAGGTGTTGGCGGAACGCGGGTGCATATAATGTCACCTTCTTTTACTTGCCTTATATTACCCCATTTCTTGTAATCTGCGTTTCCGCTTTCATCTAAAAAAGGTTTCACATCAGGATCTATGGAAATAGTTTCGGTTATAATGGCATCGGCACCCATTACTGGCGGAGTTGCTATTGCTATTATGAATTCTCGGCCATAAACTTCTTTTGACAAAATTTCTTCTATAATATCGTAGTTTATTCCATAAACAACGGATTTTTCCGCCAAAAGGAATAGTATGTCTGCTTTGCTCAATTGATAATCAGATTTCAATATGGTTATATCTACGGAAAAACGAACCTGTAAAGGCGTTGCCTGCAAATGTATGTATTTTCGTTTTTCTTCTTCGAATAATTCAAAGGGTGGGCCGATAAGTTCCATTTTTCCGGTTCTTTTTCTTATAACGGATTCTATTTTTGAAATATCAAAATTCATAACCCTGTTTTCTATCAAGGTTTTGTTTATTCCTTTTATATCCCAATCCTTAGGGACAAGGTTGGGCATAACGGCTAAATACGTGCCTTCTGGCAACGCTTTCCAAGAAAGCCACTTGTGGCTTTCCTGCATACTAATTATGTCTTGGAGTTCCATGTAGGAGGAATATAGAAATATAAGTTTTGCCGACTGGTGCTTTTATCTGAACCATTTGCGGACCATTTTGCCTTAATTTCACAAAAGCAGAGCCTCCA
Source organism: Candidatus Fibrimonadaceae bacterium (assembly GCA_031281155.1). GTDB lineage: Bacteria > Fibrobacterota > Fibrobacteria > Fibrobacterales > Fibrobacteraceae > Fibrimonas. Next base: position 7,837 of record JAITFT010000179.1, on the reverse strand, counting down.
GCATAGACTTTCTCCCTTTGAATTTCAATTCCCTTGAGGTTATATGCCACTATCTCCAGCTCGCCAATACCCTTTATCTGAATACCACCTCTCGCATAAAAGGCCCTTAAACCATTCGGCAATTGAGCAGAGTCGAAATGCCGAATGAAATTTGGGTTATCCTCCTCTTCTTCCTCTTCTTCTTTTTCTTCCTCCTTCTCCTCAGGCCTTTCTATTGGCATTAGAGTTATTTTGCGTTGCTTTATTTCTGAATTTTCCGTGTAGGCAACATTAATATCCGCAACATCAACTCTTAATATATGCAGATAGCCTCCAACAATTTCTGCATAATTCTGCAGGCCATTTTGCGCAATGTCGTAGGTATAAATATTGCCGTTTGCATTAGCATGCGGCAATGCTATGTACCTTTTGGCAGCGGTATTCCATACGGTATCGATTCCTGGAGTTGCTGGGACTCCAGACTCAAGAATTTTAGAAGTATCTGCTATGTGCAAATGAATTGGGTAATTGTATGATTCCGTAGCAATAGACAAGTTAAATACGAGTGTATCTATGCCTTCATTTTGAGAAAAGGGAATTATCGAAAGCCCATCTTCAAGGTTGCCGGAAACAGTGCCTAGCTTTAATCCATTTGTATTCCAGCTTAGGTTGGTATTCTGCAAATTGGGATTTTTAAAATAGGAAAGAGATTTTATATTATTCAAATTTATTCTGCTGTAATATGGCACAAGCATTTTTTTGGGAATTCTAAGTGCAGTATTCGAGCTTTCGTTTTGAGAACGCACATAAACAAAAATGGTATCTCTTCTTTTGCAGGCTTTGTATGCATCACATCCGCTTGCGCTCGAAAGCTCTATGCTGCTCCAGGAGCCAATGGCATTTTCGCTTCCATTGCATATAAGGTCTTTGTTTTGTATTTCGCACTGAGCAAGTCCGGAGAGCGTTTTTGCTGAAAAGCCTGTTGTTCCGCTTCTGTAAAAAAGACTGTCTATATCAGCTATTATTTCTCGTTTTCCTGCTTCTATAGGATGGTTTTTTGAGTAGTCTGCATCTATAACTGGAAAAGTCATTATAAAGTTTCTTGCAGCATAAGCTACAGGACCGTTTAAGGCTAAAAAAATGGCAGGCAAGTCATTTTTGTGTTTTTTTATAGCAAGAGGATTGGAGTTAGTGCCGTAAGTCGAAGTAAGCAGTTCTGAATCTGAGTCTCTTGAAAAAAGCACAGATGAATTTAAAATTCTGCCAACCGAATCTAGAACTATATTTTTTACCGCTATGCTTCTAAGCCTTGTATTGCTGGACAATTGCTTGCTAAGGTTGCAGGAAACGAACAGATGATTTTCATCGCTCCAGTTTGCTATGCCAAGACCTTGACAATCCTGTATTTGCTCAGGATCTTCTAGCCAAGGCTTTGAATTTCCTGCTATTGCCACAGGAGGCTTTGCGCTAGGTGTCCAATCGTTATCCATTTGGAATATATAGATGGCACTGTTTGGATATTGAGTGGAAGCGGGCAATAAAACAGCAAGTGCTTTGCCGCCTTTTTTGTCGAAATCGTCAATGGCAACCAAATCTTTTCCAAAAAGAGAGCCTCTGCCGAGCATAAGCCCGTTTTCTCCAGTAGTTAAACCTTTAGTATTTGGCTGCAATATGGTCCATGTCCTTTCGTTTAAAGAAAAGAAATCAACTCTGCCGCATTGAGTATCAATTCCGCAATTGCTATAAGGGTTTGCCGTTGCAAAATGATAAGTTTTATCGCCTTCGTGTTGACTTGCCCCTAAAAGAGCCAAACGTCTGCTGGAACCTGCGTAATTATATGAGCCCTCTGACTGCCATATTGCTTCTGGCATATCCACAGTGCTTAGAACGCTGGAGCTTATGATATTTGCCTCGCTTATGGATATTTGCATTAGAATCAGTTTTCTCAAAGTGGAAAAAAGCACCGTTGCTGTTTTTTTGCTGTCGCTTAGAGAATCCAAAACTGCTACTGCGCTGATTTTGTTATCAACGACACGTGTCCCATTTGATGATGTAAATATATTTTGCTGGCTTAATGGCTGTACTGTGCCAAGAACGTTGCCGTGGCTATTTACAACATTATAGGTACTTAGGTAGCTATCCTCGTTCCAAGACCACAATGGAAAATTTCGCCCGTGTACCAGTATTAAATTTGCATAAGATGATCTTTTTTCTCCCAACGCAGCTATTTGGCTTCCATTGGGGAGGTATCCTGTATCAGCGCTTCCACTTAAATAACCGGTTTGAAATATATCCGGTTCAGCAGCGGTGAATCTTTGCGCAAAAATTTGCGCGCCTAAAAACAGAGCTAGGGCAAAAGCCCGAAGAATTGATTTTTTCATAAAAAAATCTCCTATATTGTTATTTTGCATAGTTAGACGTAGCAAAAGGCCAAAAAATACACACCCCCCCTCATTTTGATAACAGTTGTTGACGTTTTTCTCATTTTTTTTCTTTTTTTTTACTATATTCCCCCCTATGTCTGAATTTTTTCGGCAATTACTAACCCAATTTAGGGATATATGGCAAAGATTTAACGCTGTTCAAAAGGCTATCCTGCTTTCGGCTTTGGTTTTGACTTTTGCCGGTGTTATAGTTGTTATATCTATACAGGCGGTTAATGCAACCGATTCTCGCATGGCAACGCTTTTTGCCAATATGGATATAGCCAGTGCTGCAGACGTTACCGCTTTTTTGCAAGAAAACAAATACGAATACAAGCTGGCTAACGATGGTCGCACAATTCTTGTTCCAAAAAACGCAATCTATGAGGTGAGGATGTCCCTTGCCAGGTCGGGCCTTCCAAAGAGCCAGGGCAAAGGTTACGAACTTTTCGATAGAAACCAGCTAGGCATGACCGATTTCGCCCAGAATTTAAATTATCGCAGAGCGGTGGAAACCGAGCTTGCTCGCTCCATTGAAAGCTTTAGGGAGGTTGAGCATGCGAGGGTTCACGTAAGCATTCCAAGGCAAACTCTTTTTATGGAAAGGAGAGAAGAGCCAACGGCGAGCGTTGTAATTAAGCTGCGCGCCGGAGAAGTTTTGGAAGACAGGCAGGTTCGAGGCATTCAGCATTTGGTTGCCAGCGCAATAGATGCCTTAAGAGCAAGGCAGGTTCAAGTTTTCGACGATAGCGGAAATATGCTAACAAGAGGCTATGCAGACAATGCCGTTGCCGAACATACCGACCACAATATGGAATTTCGCCGCTCTGCGGAGGCATACTTGGAGCGGCAGGTTGTAGCTATATTAGATGGAGTTTTAGGGCCAAACAAAGCAAGAGTAAAAGTCTCTGCAGATTTAGATTTTGACCAAGTTAGCAAAACCGAAGAAAGCTACGATCCAACAAGGCGCGCCGTGCGTTCCGAGCAACGCGACGACGGCACACGCTCAAACGTTCCCCCCGAGGCTGGAAACGAAGTTAGGGAAAGCTCCATAAGCAACTATGAAATCAGCAGAAAAATTGCGCAAATAATAAGCAGCCCCGGAACAACAAGGAGGCTCACAGTCTCCGTTTTGGTAGATGGCATTTACGAACGAGACTCTATTTCCGGCAGGCGCATTTACCGCCCAAGAAGCGAAGAAGATATTGCCATGCTTACACAGGTGGTTAAAAACACTGTTGGTTTTTCTCAGGAACGAAACGACGATGTTTACGTTGCCAACATGCAATTCGATAACAGCTTTTTCGAAGAAGAGCGCAGGCAAATGGAGCAGAGCAGCAACAAGGAAATTTGGGAAACCTGGGCGCTGAGAGTAACCATAATTTTAATAGTGATTTTGGCGTTTATTTTCTTGAGAAAGGTTGCAATGAGTTTAATAGAGGCGATGAATCCGCCAGTTCCTCGCTACAAGGAAATTTCCATTGAATCAGAAACCGAAGAAGTTCCCGAGCCTGTGCGCAAGCAGAACGAGCTTATAGAACAGCTCGAAGCCTGGACTTCTGCCAACCCTGAGAGTGCGGCTAATCTATTGAAAATGTGGCTGCTAGAAGGCGCAGATACTCATTCAAGCAGCAAGAAGAAGAAGTAGGAGGAATTTTCTACATTACCCATCAAATGTTAGAGTTTTTTTCACAAAAGCCGTTGGTTGAGTGGTGCATTGTGCTTGCAAAGTTCGGTTTTATATTTATACCGGTCGCTTTTATAGTGTTTATGATAACCCTGGAGAGGCGAGGTGCAGGCTTTATACAAGACAGGCAGGGGCCTAACAGAACAGGCATTCCGCTTTTTCCTTTTTTATCGCATATAAGGCTTTTTGGCATTGTTCAAAATGGGGCAGATGGTTTAAAGCTATTTACAAAAGAATTATTTGAGCCACGCGAAGCTCATGGCTTTTGGTTTAAGTTCGCTCCCGCCATTCCTTTTATGGTGGTGTTTTTATCGCCTGCAGTTATACCTTGGTTTGGCCCTATGGCTTTTGAGTGGGGTGGGCAGCTTGTGCAAGTCAGCGGTTCAATTTTGGATTTGGACGCAGGAGCGCTTTGGCTTTTTGCATTTGGTGCTCTTAGCGTTTATGGGATAGTGCTTGGTTCATGGGCTTCCAATTCCAAGTATGCGCTTTTGGGCGGCATGCGTGCTGGCGCTATGATGATTAGCTACGAAATTTCAATGGGGCTTTCACTGCTGGGTATGTATATTTTAGTAGGTAGCTTTAATTTACAAAACATAGTCGTTTGGCAAGAGACTCATGCTTGGGGAATTTTTGTTCAGCCAGTTGCTTTTATTGTTTTTCTGATAGCTCTTATAGCCGAGACTGGCCGTGCTCCATTCGATGTAGCAGAAGGGGAGTCTGAGCTTGTTTCAGGTTTCCATACTGAATTTAGCGGTATGCGTTTCGCTATGTTCTATATGGGCGAGTATGCGCATATAGCCATAAGTTCTGCTTTGCTTGCCACTTTATTTTTGGGTGGCTACAGCGTTCCTTTTGTCAGCACGGAAGTTTTGAGAGAAAACTCTGCACAAGCATTGGCTGTTGTTTGCGGCGTGTTCGCTCTGGGAATACTGGCATTTTTATTTATGATGCACCGCTATGCAAGATGGTATAAAAATTCCGAGGCATCGGATAAAGCCATTCGCTTAAAGGAGTGGGCTTTGTATAAGGCTGTGGGCTGGCTTTTTGTGCCGACATTGCTTGCTATTGGCATAGCTTCTATTTATTTTGCAAACATAATAAATGCCGAAAGTTTTGCTGCTGCTTTAATAACCGCTGCAATTCAGATTTTGACTTTGCTATTTAAAATGAGCTTTTTCTGTTGGCTATGGATTTGGCTGCGCTGGACTTTGCCGCGTTTCCGTTACGACCACGTTATGCACCTAGGCTGGATTATTCTTTTGAACGTAGCTTTGGCGAATTTGGTGGTTACGGCGTTTATAGCGAAGCTTTTAACTTCGTAGCTCTGCAAGGATTTTCTACATTACCCCCATGCAAATTACATCTTCTTCCCAGCTTCGCGGAGTGTTTCCCGCTATTTTCACGCCCCTTAAAAACGATGACCCTCGTTGTTTGTACAATTCCATAGACTATGAAAAAGCAAAAAAAATGATTGACGATCTTATAGCGGTTGGCGTTCATGGCGTGGTTCCTGTGGGAACAACGGGGCAAAGCTCAACGCTTAGTCATGCGCAGCACTTGGATTTCATAAAATTTACTCTTGAATACGTAAACGGCAGAGTGCCTGTAATTGCAGGAGCTGGCTCCAATAGCACAAGAGAAACCGTTGAAATGATAAAGGAAATACAGAAAATTGCGGAAGTTCCCATGCTTTGCGTAACGGGTTACTACAACATACCGCCGCAAGAGGGTATTTACGCCCACTTCAAAGCATTAAGCAGCGAAACAGGCGCAAAAATTGTGCTTTACAACGTGCCTGGCCGCACAGCTAACTATATGCACCCAAGCACCGTAATCCGCTTGGCAGAAGATGAAAATATAATAGGCTTAAAACAGGCTGTTGAATTTCGCATAGGCGAAAAATATTGCGAAGATACAAAGCTTATAATTGAGCAAACAAAAAACTTGGGTTTCACCATGCTTTCCGGCGAAGACAACTCATTTATAGATATGCTTGAACACGGCGGAACAGGCTTAATCAGCGCAAGCGCAAATATTCCGGAATGTGCAAAAATCTTCGTTGACCTTTTCAACGCCTTTGAAAAAAAAGAATTCGACAAATGCGATTTGCTTCAAGACGAAGCCAGAGACTACGTAGAAGCAGTCTTCTGCCGCAAAAATCCCATTCCGTTAGGAACATTCTTCAACAGCCCCCTAATGCTGCCCTTGGTAAGCGTTAAAGATACCGAACGAGGCGACGAAGCCGAATTGCGCATTCAGAAGTTGATTAAGGAAAAGGCAAAGAGTTTACTGAAATATGTGTCATAAAAAGTACACAATCATAAAAAGTACTTGACAAAAGCAGAAACTTTTGCTATATTTGCACTTGATTATGATATGTGTCTGTAGAAATGGTTCTGTACTCAATATGTATTGCTCCCCGAGCGTGGGTAAGCGAAACTTTGAGTTGACAACATTGCACCCCCCCCCATGTATTTAATTCATCACAAATAAAAGAAGGTATTTTATGAAAAACATAAAAATGAGTGTTAAACTGATTGTCAGTTTTTTGGTAGTTGTCTTATTGACTACGACAGTAGGCATTGTAGGCATCTTGGGCATGGTAAATATCAGCTCTTCGGGAGTTAATATTTACGAGAATCAAACGGTGCCGGCACCGTATCTCGGAAGGGCTGAAGAGACCTTGCAACGCATGAGAGTATATGTGCGTGAGATGGTTATGGCCTCTATGGCAGGTGATATGGACGGTGTAGAAAAAGCGTTTGCCACTATTGGGGGCTTGATACCGGTGATGGAACGAAATTTAGATGCTTACAGGGCTGCAGTGAAAGATGAAGAAGCCAGGAGCCTCTTCGATCAGGCTCGAACTTTATACGAAGTAGATCTTACGCGTACAGTTATGTCAATTTACGCAGCGGCTCAAAAAGGAGATATTCCCACTATCAGTAATTTACTGATAACCTGCAGAGAAGTCAGCAACAAAATTTTGAGTAATTTTGAGCGATGCATGAGTATTATGGTTCACGATGCAAAGGCTGCTGCCTATGATGCCAAGAATTTATCTAACACGCTATTAACCACGATTATTTGCGTACTGGTCATTGCAATTTCTATTGCCATGTTTTTAGCCTTTTACATTTCTGGGCTTATTAGCAAGCCACTAGCCAGGGTTGTAGAAGTCTTAAAGAAAGGCGAAGACGGCGATATGCGAGCAAGATCGAAAATTGACCAAAAAGACGAAATTGGAATTGTCTCTAAAGCAGTTGATGGTTTTTTTGATGAAATGCTGAAAGTTGTGGAAAACATTCGTGCAAATTCAGATACTTTGGCAGGAGCAAGCGAAGAATTGTCCGTTGTTAGCCGCCAACTTACGAACGGAGCGGAAGAAACCGTAACCCAAAGCGCCACTGTTGCCGGTTCGGCTGAACAAATGTCTGTGAACATAAACGCTATGGCAAGCGGTGCGGAAGAAGCTTCGGTAAACGCAAACGAAGTAGCTGGCGCAGCAGATCAGATGTCTTCGAACATGAATACTATAGCGGCTGCGGTAGAAGAAATGACTGCAAGCATTAGCCAAATAGCCAGCAGCGCAAGCGAGGCGAACAAAGTTGCCGACAGTGCTACCGTAAAAGCAAAAGATGCTACCGCCACAATGAGCAAGCTTGGAGTTGCCGCCAAAGAAATTGGGCAGGTTACCGATGTTATAAAGAAGATAGCCGACAAAACGAATTTGCTTGCGTTGAAT
>JAITFT010000039.1 GCA_031281155.1 Candidatus Fibrimonadaceae bacterium | reverse complement strand
AAGAATTTGTTTCTAAGACTGAATATGATGCTTTGAACCGTGCGACTAATTTGCTTACGCCTCATAACGCCGCTATCCCTGCGAGCGAGATAATGCCCGCTTACGACGAGGGCGGGTTGTTAAAAAGCGTGAACGCTAAGTTGCGTGGAGCTACGGAAGAAACGGATTTTGTTGAAAAGATAAGTTATAATCCAAAAGGGCAGAGGACAAGAATTAGATACGGCAATGGAGCGACAACGAAATATACTTATGATGAAAAAACATTTAGGCTGACCCAACTTTTTACTACGAGAGAAAATGGCACTAATGTTTTGCAAGACCTTAATTACACGTATGATCCTGTTGGCAATATTACCGAGATAAGAGATGATGCGCAAGATGTTGTGTTTTTTGATAATCAGATTGTAAACCCAAGCCAGAAATTTGAATATGATGCGTTGTATCGATTGATAAAAGTTACGGGTAGAGAGCATGCTGGTAACGAAGCGGATACTGATTTTGAGAATGACGGATACCCTAATGCTCATACGTCGATACCAAATGACACTGCGGCATTACGCAGATATACACGGGAATGGGAGTATGATGAAGTTGGGAATATACTGGAAATGATACACACCGCAAATAACAGCAACTGGAATCGTATGTATAGCTATGCTTCGAGTAACAATAGATTGAATAGCACTGCTGTTGGGCAAACGACTGTAAATTATACCTACAACTCGCACGGCTCCATGGCATCAATGCCGCATTTGCAGGCGATGGAGTGGGATTTTGCGGAAAGATTGAGGCATATTACGAAAGGTACTACTGAAGCGTATTATAATTATGATGGTAGTGGCGAGCGGGTACGCAAGGTTGTGGAAAAGAATGGAGTTATTGAAACTAGGCTTTACTTGGGTGGATTTGAGATATTTAGGAAGAGGAATGGCAATGTCCTTGAGTTGGAAAGAGAGACGTTGCATGTGATGGATAGTTTTGAATACAATGAATTGGAAGAAAATGAGAAAGACAATGAAGCAATAGAAATTAAAAATAATGCCTCACGTATAACGAAAAATAAAAGACGAATAGCAATAGTGGAAACTAAGACCTGGGAAAATAACATTCAAGTTGCCAATCCCATTCTTGTTCAAAGATATCAACTAAGCAACAATATTGAATCTGTTACGCTAGAATTAAATGAAAGTGCAGACATTATAAGTTACGAAGAATATTACCCTTACGGTGACACAAGTTACCAAGCAGGCACAAGTGAGGTAAGCAAGAAACGCTATCGTTATACGGGTAAAGAGAAGGATGAGGAAAGTGGACTTTACTACTTTCATGCAAGGTATTATAGTTCAATGATTGGAATTTTTATTTCCGTAGATCCAAAATTTGAAAAGTATCCAAATGTATCCTCTTATGCATATTGTATGAATAATCCGGTAAAGTATATAGATCCTGACGGCAAAGAAATAAAATTAGAAGGAACAGCGGCAGAACAAGAAGCTATTTTAAGTAATTTGCAAAAACTTACTAATGATAAGTTAGGTATGCGTTCCAATGATGATGGTACCAGCACAGTTATAATAAAGAAAATTGGCGGAGAACGTACAAAAAAATATTTAAAATTAGGTAGTGAATTAATTCGAGATTTGAATAAAAAAGGAGATGGTGCAAAAATTGTTACAATAAAGATTGGTACAAATGAGAGCTGGGCTTATCCAGCAGATACAAATGAGGACCGGGCAAATGCCGAAAACGGGATAGGAGGAAATGCCATTATAGAGTTTGACATGACGACAGTTGTCGATGTTCTGACTACAAACTCTGGCTTTAGTTCTGAAATAAAAACTGTATCGCGGGAAAAGATGCCTAATAAAATAAATTTGGCTCATGAATTAATTCATGCTAGCAACATAAACAAAGGTGTAGTAGGATCTTTTGAAAAAAAATTACATGGTTACCGAACTAATAGAGGTGTTAGATTTGAAATGGTTTCTATAGATGAATTATACACGATGGGTATTGAAAATTCGATTAATCCCTCTGTATCTAAATACGCTGGACGTAGATTTACAGAAAATAAAATTCGGAAAGAACATGGATTAAATTTGAGGGTGGCATACAAATGAATAAAATTTTCTACTTTATTATAATGTGTTGTTTTTGCATATTCATGTGCAAATCAGAAAAAGAAAACAAAGAAGCAATTGATGTGGAAGCGAGCGGCATGGAAAAAAATGATTTAGAATTGTCATTAATCCTATTTCCGGCAAGGGATGGTCGGACTCCATTTTTTCGTGATACTGCTGGGTTTAATATAAGATACCCTGATCTTGCGCATATTGTTGTTGAAAAACGAATTGTGAAGGGAGATATTACATATTCTGTTGATATTATTAACGATAATCTGATAGCCACTAGAAAAATTAGTAGTGGTGTTTTAGAATATAAAAGTCGCCTTACAAATCATCAGTATTTGGAAATTAAAAAAAAAGTTTCCGCATTGGACCAAAAATTTGATAGGTTAGAGCGTTATAGACCAGTCGGTTATGGTGCTGCATTGAAAGTAAACGGTCAAGTTTACTATCAGGATAATTGGTTTCGCTTCGATTGGCGCCCCGATACCTGCCGCCCCCTGCCGCCCCCCCCTGAAATAAGACATTTAATTGAATATATTTTAGATATTGTAAGGATATCTCCCCTGCCTCCCTCTATGACGCCACGTCAACGTGAACCTGACAAATTTTAAAAATTGCGTTGCTGCCCCGTCCGCTGTCCGCGATAGCAAATAAAGCCTAAAGCTGCTTATTCCCAACAGCGAAACCTTGCCAAAAACGCCGTTTCCGCAAACAGCGATGCCCCGTCCGCTGTCCGCGATAGCAAATAAAGCCTAAAGCTGCTTATTCCCAACAGCGAAACCTTGCCAAAAACGCCGTTTCCGCAAACAGCGAGCCTAAATCCCTGCGGTGCCCCGTCCGCTGTCCGCGACGGCAAAATGAGCCAATAGCCGTCTTTTCTCAACAGCAAAATCTCACCAAAAACAGCATTTTCCCAAACAGCAACCCACAATCTATGCGGACAGGCGCAATTCCCCCCTACCCCAAAAAACAAAAGCTACCCGTAACCCATCCAATACCCTCGCAACATCCCATCCCAACCGCTAAACTTCCGGCACACCTTGGGTGCCCGCTCATAAGGCTCAACGCCACTCCACATCTCCCCAGGAGTCCTACCCCCCAAATGCCGATGAGGCCGAACAAAATTGTACCAACCAGCAAACTCATCCAAAGCAGCCTGCAAATACTTCGCACTAAAAACAACCCTATCCGCATAAGACTTGAAGGTCCCAAAAAACCTCTCCACCCTCCCATTCTGCCAAGGGCAGTGAAGCATAATTCGCTGATGACGAATACCAAGCAGCCAAAGAGCAAAACGAAACAAGCGCGAAGTAAACACAGATTCATTATCAGTCCGAATAACTTTAGGCTTACCAA
>JAITFT010000030.1 GCA_031281155.1 Candidatus Fibrimonadaceae bacterium | reverse complement strand
GAATAAAAACATAAAATCCAAAGAGGGGGGCTCGCTTTTTGATTTTACCGAAAAAAAGGCAATTAAAAGCTATTTGAATGTGTTTTTAAAGAATTTGTTTTTTTATGGGACAACAGTGGGATAAAAGCAATTATGCCGCCCTTATAGATTCTGGTGAGTGGCTATATTTATCCTTTAACACAGCTCACATAACTGCACTCGCAGACGAAGCAGGCAATGGCGAGCCTGAATATTTTAATATTGGCCTTCATAGGGATATAGCAAAGGTAGTATTTGAGAAATACTATCCCTAAAGTTTTTTTAAGCCTTGCGTTTCTTGCAAGTTTAGCGTTTGCCTCTAACACCTCTAACAGGGCAGGCGCTAATTTTGTTTATGAATATGGAAAAATGTTTGAAGCAGAGCTTAACAGCTCAAGAATAAATTTGAATGCAAAAATTTTATTTCAAAACCCGCTCTCTTTTGACTGGAATTCAACAAGCATTGAAAGCGATGGCGGAGAACTTGTTTTTCTTTCAGCTTCGTTTCCCTTTAGCATAAATACCCTTACTTTAAAACCGTCTTTTTTATTCGGAAACGGAATTTGGAAAAGAGGTGATTTTGAGCATTTTTACGGAAAACCGGATTTGCCGAATGTTCTAGGTTTTGGAATGTCTTTTTATCAAGGCCCCAGCGCCTTTTGCGTTCATTATATTTTAGGCAAGGCAAAGCTTTTGAATAATAATGAAAGCGCAGAGTTATTTAATTCAGATTTTTATATTTACAATGCTTTTTACAAATACGATGTAAATAATAATTTAGATTTAGCGGTTGGTTTTGCTGGCTTAAATGCAGAAGCAGGCGGAGCCTTAACCGCAGAAAATCAAGGCTACTTTCTTTTTCCTTACGCATTTTACGAGGCAAATGGATATTTAGATGCAAAAGCAATTTATGCTCTTGCTAATTTAAAAATTAAAACCGCCTCAGCGGAATATGGCTTGGATTTTGGTGCTTTAACTGCGCTTAGCGGGAAAATCGCAGGAAATATGCACTACAAATACAGAAAGTTTTATGGAACGGAGGAAGTTTTTGAAACTCTAAATCCTGTGCAAATAAAAAACAGCGGCATTGCCTTTTCCATTTTGAGCATTAAAACAAAGAAAATAAGTTTTGGCAAAAATCATATTCAATATGGCATTAAAAAACCTTTTGCCGTGTCGTTTGGAGAAGTTTTTCCAAAGAATGAAGAAAATAGCAGCGACTTTTTGAAAGATATATTTCTTTCAGGGTTAACAGCTAATGTGGATATTTGGTTTTAAATTTCTCCGCTATAGGACTGCAGGCAATATAAAAAATGCTACATTCTCCCATAATGGCTATTATCCTAATTTCTCTCCTCTGCCTCGCCTACCTTGGGTTGATGATATACCTGTGGACAGGATTGTTCAGGGGTGTTGCGGGGGCTTCCCCTCTTGGGAGGGGTGCCGAAGGGGTAGGCGTTTCCATCGTTATTCCTATGCGGAACGAGGAAGCTTTTATTGAAGCAACATTGAATGCCTTGAGCGCCCAGGACTATGCGGGGGAATGGGAGGTGATAGTTGTGAATGACCGTTCTACAGATAGGTCTCCTGAGATTGTGCAGGCTTTTTGTGAAAAGAATTCAAAATTTTCAATGATCAATATTTCGCAGAATTCACCGCAAATTGCTTCTCCGAAAAAGAGAGCTTTGAATGCAGGCTTTTTGGCGGCAAAAGGTGAGTTCTTGCTGCTCGCAGATGCTGATTGCGTTCCGCCGCCGAATTGGCTGAATTCAATGGCGGCCTGCTTTGCAAGCGGTGCGCATGTTGTGCAGGGGGCAAAGGCGAATAATGGCGGCGGAAGTTTGCTGCATGCCTATCAAAAGCTGGAAACGCTGGGCTGGACATTGATTGAAGCGGCTGGGTTTAATCGCAACAGGCCGCTTGTGGCCAGTGCCGCATCGCTTGGCTACAGCAAAGATTTATTTTTTAAGTGCGGCGGTTTTGAAGGGCTTTATGATATAGCCTCTGGTGATGACGATATGCTTATACATAGAATGGCAAAAATAGAAGGAACAAAATTCGCTTATAATTGGGATGCAAGCGCAATTATGCCAACCGCTCCGGTGGATTCCTGGGCAGCTCTTTTGCAGCAGCGAGCAAGGTGGGGAAGCAACGGAACGCGGTATGAAAACAAAGCATATTCCATTTTTTTATTTTGCATTTACGCTTTCTTTGTTTGGCTTTTTATTTCGCCGTTTTTATGTTTGCTAGGTATGCCAGTTCATTATGCAACGATTCCTTTTTTAATAAAAATAACATCTGATTTTTTGCTTCTTTTCACGGGTGCTCTTCGTTTAAAATCTTTAAAGCTGCTATGGTGCCTGCCTTTCGTTGAAATTATTCAAATTCCGCTCTTTGTGCTTGCAGTTCCAATGGGGCATTTGGGTTTGTATAAATGGAAAAAATAATTTTTCTATCTTCAGTTGCATATGAAAGTTCTTTTAATTGGTAGTGGTGGCAGAGAACATGCCATGGCCTTGTCGATAAAAAAGTCCAAGCTTTGCACAGAGTTGGTTTGTGCACCTGGGAACCCAGGCATGGCGAAACTTGGTAGCTGTATTGAGATAGACGTTGGAAACCCAAAAGAAATTGCAAAGCTTGCAAAAGAACAGGCTGTGGATTTCACAGTAATAGGCCCTGAGGTTCCTCTAGTGGCTGGCGTTGTAGATGCGTTTCAGAAACAAGGAATGAAAATTTTTGGGCCAACCGCCGCCGCTGCTAAGTTGGAAGGCAGCAAAGCATTCAGCAAGGAATTTATGAAACGGCACAGTGTTCCCACTGCTGGCTACGAAACATTTACAGATTTGCAAAAAGCAAAGGATTACTTGAACGAACGCTCCGCTCCAATAGTTGTGAAAGCATCGGGGTTAGCGGCTGGAAAGGGTGCAATTATTTGCCAAACAAAAGAGGAGGCTCTGCAGGCTGTTGAAAGCATGCTTGGCGAAAATGCCGTGTTTGGCGAATCTGGAAAAACCGTTGTTATAGAAGAATTTATGAAAGGAGAAGAAGCATCTATTTTTGCCGTTTGCGATGGCAAAGACTATTTGCTGCTCGCTCCGGCTCAAGACCACAAGAGAATTTTCGATAACGATAAAGGCCCGAACACCGGCGGCATGGGAGCTTATGCGCCGGCTCCTATTATAACTGGAGATATGATGGATATTATAAAAGAAACCATCATTGAACCTACGCTTAGAGGCATGGCTGAAGAAGGCAATCCCTATACTGGCATTTTATTCCTTGGCATAATGGTCACAAAAGAGGGGCCAAAGCTTGTGGAATACAATTGCCGCCTCGGAGACCCTGAAACCCAAGCTGTCCTCGCTGTTTACGGCGGTGACCTGCTCGACTTGTTTTACAAGGCAGCAATGGGAAAAATAAAAGAGCTTGCAAAAATAAACCATCAGGGCTACGCAGCAGTAGTCGTAATGGCAAGCGAAGGCTACCCCGGCGAATACAAAAGCGGTGTTTCAATTAGCGGAATAAGCGAAGTAGAAAAAACAAGTGCTCTCCTTCTCCACGCAGGAACAAGAATTCAAGATTACGAATTGCAAACAGCTGGCGGTCGCGTTTTTGGCGTAGTCGGCAAAGGCACAACCTTAAAAGCCGCCCTAGACGTAGCTTACTCCGGCGTTAAAAAAATCAAATTCGCCGGTGCGCATTACAGAAGCGATATCGGAAAAAAGGGATTAGCGAAGTTGAAGTAATCAATGATTAACTCAATTTTACTATATTATACCTCATGTCCGTAGAATCCATTGCAGAGTCGCTTTTAGAGAAGCTGAAAAGTATAGCCAAAACTGAAACCGTGGTTGGTGAGCCTATTCGCTCGGGCGATTCCACCGTTATTCCCGTTAGCCGCGTATCTGTGGGCATGGGCATGGGTGGCCACACTGGCAAGGGTGATACAGCAACCGGCGGCGGTGGGCTTAGAATAGATCCCGTGGCATTTTTGGTGCTTAAAGACGATGATGTTAGAGTCTTGCCTGTGGAAAAAGGGCAATCGGCGCTTTCAAAAATCGCAGATCTAACGCCAGATGTAGTAGCTTACTTGCTTAAAACCGTTTCGAACAAAACGAAAAAGGAAACAACAGAATGAAAGCGTTGAGGCTTCCAAAAGCAAACAAAAAACTTTTCGGAGTTTGCGCCGCTTTCGCAAATAGCTTTGGCATAGATGCAACACTCGTGCGGGTAATTTGGGCATGCACCGTTTTGTTCGCAGGCACAGGCATTTTAGCATACTTGCTATGTTGGCTTATTATTCCGAATGAGGAATAATGAATTGATACATTTTTATTTTCTATATTACCCTTGTTAGTACTTCCCTTTACCCACAATTATTTCCTCCCATCTCTTTCATTATAACAAGAAAAGTCTCATGAGTATCATGCAAACGTTTCAATCCATCCCATATAGCTTTAACCCCTGGGAATCCGTCGTTTTTTCTGGCAATGAAACCTCCCAGTTTTGCGATCATTACGGCAGCCTTTGCTAGCGACGGCGGATTTTGCGGCGGCACGGCGGTTTTTCCATCGCGGCAGCAGAGAGCCTGCCACTCGGTTTTGGACAGAACCGCCTCGCAGCTTTGCTCGGGATTTGTCTGCGCCTCATATTTGAGCCAAAGCAGCTTGTACGCCACGATGGAAAAAAACGCAAGCATGTTTTTAAGGGAATGTACCGTTTTAAGCTGCTTCTTCTCAACATTGCAGCCGCTTTTGAGAACATAGTGAAACCGCTCTATCTTCCAGCGGAGCTTGTAGATATCCAGTATCTTCATGGCGTTTTCAACGCTGTCTATTGGCAGAGAGGTGAGCAAAGTCCAGCTTATCCTGTCTTTTTCAGCCACATCCGGCGTTTCCTCCCTTGCGGATACGACATTTATCCTGAGGTTCTCGGGATATGCAAGCTTGGTCTTTGCGCCGGGCCGAAGAATATCTATTTCGCAGGCGCGCAAGGCCATGGCTGCC
>JAITFT010000019.1 GCA_031281155.1 Candidatus Fibrimonadaceae bacterium | reverse complement strand
TTCCCTTGCGACCTGCTAAAGCAATTTGCCTACGACAAAGAGCAAGGCGACAATGGCAAACGCATTGAGCAATGCAAAAAATGGGCGGGTTAATCCACCGCCAAGCAGAAAGAGATTTTAGCAACGAAGCATCCGAGGAATAGGATTGTGATTTAATCTCACCTTACCAGCCTTATCTTGTCTATGGCTCTAATTTGGTCTAAGACAACCCAGCCAGTTTTATTTTGAAAATCCACTTGCACACGTGATGGGTAATTATGCGATTTCAAAGTCGCTATTCATTATTGTTTGCGGAATTAGCATTTGTTCTTTTTTCTTTGTTTTTTTAAATGCTTTTGCCCATCCTTTTCTTGGAGTGGTTTCGTTGCTTTTTTGCTCCAAAGGAACTATGAACACTCTATAGCCAGTCCTTAAAGACATCTTTTTGGCGGTTCCAACTGGTATTCTGATGCCAAAATCATTACCCCATCTTTGAACTACAGCTTCCATAGCAACCTCTGAATAAAATTTAGTAGTAATATAGTAAATTTATTTCTACCTTACGCAAATGCAAATCAAAAAATCCGAAAAAAGCAATGCTTATGAAAGTAACCATGATCAAAGAAATAGACAAAGCTGATTTGAAGCAAGCGCTTGACCTCGTAAATGAGGTATTTTCAGAATTTGTGGCGGTGGACTATTCAGAGCAAGGCATCGCAACATTTCAAGACTATCTAAAAAACAAATACGAGGAAGTGTCCGCCGATTTAGAATTTGGCCATAAAAAAGCTTGGGGTTATTATCAAAACGGCGAGATTATCGGAATCATTGCAACAAGAGATGTTTCTCATATTGCACTTATGTTCGTTGATAAACGGCATCACAGAAAAGGCATCGCACGGCAACTTTTTGATAATGTGCTTGCAAGTCTTAAAGGCAACGCAGATGTAACTAAAATAACAGTCAACTCCTCGCTCTATGCAATGAAAGCCTATGAAAAGTTAGGTTTTATCAAAATAGATGAGCAGCAAGAAAAAAACGGAATCATATATATACCTATGGAACGTCCGAAAATATTATTGGAGCAGATATGGAAATAAAACAACTGCAAATGAATTACTACATAGAAGTAGCGGAATCCATAAAGAAGTACATCGAACGCAACATTGAACACGGAGTATCCCCAGACAAGGCGGCAAAAGTCGCCAATTACTCGCTAAAACAGCTCAACCGAATATTCTTCATGGTAACGGGCTTGACCATCAGCGAATACATACGCTGGAACAGACTCGCAAAAGCACTCTTTGAATTAAAACACAACGACGCATCAATCATCAACATCGCCCTAAAATATGGCTACGAATCGCAAGAAGCTTTCACAAGAGCATTCAAGGAGAACTTCAATGTCCCTCCCGGTGAATGCCGAAAACCAAAACGAGAATTCAGTGCAAAAAACTGGCATGTAAATCAATTCATTCACCAAACGGCTCACAATTTTCTAATTGAGATTTTATCAGCCTTGCAAGGGCTTTCCAAAGTGAAAACGCCAGAAGCTGAGCAAATTTTAAAAAGGCTGTCTGCGATATTTCAAAAAAACGCCACCAACTGGCTAGACGTGGACCCGTCTCACTGGGGCAGTTTGAACTCTCATTTTTTCAGCGACTTCAAAACAGCCATTCTGGAACGCCGCATAGCCGAGTTCGACTACTACACAACTTACGGCAAAATCACTCCCAAGAAATCCCGCCGCCGTATCGAGCCGATTCAATTGCGGCTCAAATCCAGATCTTGGTATATCATCGGATTCTGCCTAACCCGGCAAGAGATAAGAACTTTCAAGTTGACGAGAATTCGCAACCTAACCATATCCGGCGAATGCTTCCCAGAACGAGACCTGCCCGCAATCCACGCATCCGCATCTTATGAGCAAAAACAATGCGATGCAACGCTCAAGCTCAAAATAAAACCGGAAATGGCAGACCGCGTATATGATGAATTTGACGAAAGCATAGTAGAAAAGCAGTCCGACGGCAGCTTCATAGTAAGCATCGGCATCGCAGCCGAAAACAACTGGGCGCATGGCATGATACTGTCTTATGGCGAACACATAGAGGTTTTAGAACCTGAAAGCGTTAGAAAAGCCATTAAAGACAAAGTGTTGAAAATGTCTAGGATTTATTTTTGAATAAGGGATGTGTCTGGCTCCTGTTTGCACAACCAAATGGGGCTGCCGCTCACGGGTCAGCACGAGATTTATGAGCATTCCCAGGCTGGAACAGAGTGCCTTTTTTTAGAATTAATTTTTACTAAATTCAAGCTAATTAGGAGTTATTATGGAAAGAATTGTAGAGATTGGAATTAAAAGATTAGAATGGCCAAACAGAGAGGAAATTCCTTTTACCAAAGATCCAAAAGCGAACGATTTGTTGAATGACATCGCTTATAATCCTCATGTTTTTGTTTTAGCATGTTTAATGGATAGGCAAATAAAAGCTGAAAAAGCTTGGATTATACCGCAAAAAATATTTGACATAATTGGTTCGCACGATTTTAAGGATTTGGAGAGTATCTCTCTTGAAGAATACAAAAAAATATTTACTAAAAATAAATTACATAGATTTAACAACGATATGGCAGAAATATTTTATAAAGGAGTTAATTCTATAAAAGCTAAGTATAATGGAAATGCCTCAGAAATTTGGGAAGGAAGACCAAGACCAAGTAGCGCATTAGTTGTTTATAGATTTTTAGAATTTTATGGCTGCGGCATAAAAATAGCTACAATGGCAACTAATATATTAGCTAGACAATTTAAAATTAAATTTTCAGATTATTTTTCAATAGATATTTCTCCAGATGTTCATGTTAAACGTGTGTTATCAAGAATGGGATTTGTGCCACACAATCCGTCGCCTGAAATGGTAATATATAAAGCAAGAGAATTGCATCCCGAATTTCCTGGAGTTATTGATTTTTCTTGTTGGGAAATCGGACGTGAGTATTGTTTAGCAACAAACCCAATTTGTAATGAATGTATTGTTAGTTCAAGTTGTAAAAAAATTGGAGTACCTATCTTTATAACTGAACCAGCAAAAGTTCCTAATGCTCCTTCCGCTTTATATGCTGAAAAATTTGGAGTGGAAATATCCTCGAATTGGAGTGGCTTGATAGGGCTGACTCAAATAAAAGGCAAAACCAAACGCTACATTTATACTAGAATTTCATGGTCAGATGTTATTGTAAGAATGCGAATTGGTCTAGCATTAGGTACAGACTATTTGATAGATACTCTTATTAAAACAGGACACGTTTGGGAAAAACATTCGCATTCAGCAAAAATTCCCGATAGTTGGAAAACTTAGTAACCAACGTTAATTTTACGATAAGCCCACAGTTTTTTCTACATTATCAATTAGCGGAACCTGTACCGCGACTCGTTTCGGGCGTATTGATAGAGGCTTGTTCAGCTATCGGCGTGGCAAGGGTTCCGCTTCCTTTTCTAGAATACATAATCTGCACTGCAAGGTTCCTCCATTTTTCTAAATTCCCTAACATTAGGGAATATTACTATTCTGCATTTCACGTCGCCCTAATACAAAAACCCTAAAATGGAGATTTTAATGGATATAGTTCGTTTTGAAGATAAATATGTTCGGAAAACCGAACATAATGGTGATGTGTATTTTTCAGTTGAAGATTTAGTTGCTATTTTGACTGATAGCGTAAATCCAAAGGATTATATTAAAAAAATGCGAAGCCGCAACCCGGAGCTGTCAAAAGGGTGGGGACAAATTGTCTCTACCCTTGTGTTGCCACTTTACCGCTCTAATGTCTAAATCAACTTTTGGAATTACCTCTAAACAACATAAAGCGATAAAAGGATTTAAACGTGAAAATCTTAGAGATAATATTACCGATATGGAATTGGCTTTGGTAAATATAAGCGAACTGACGGCTAAGGAATTACATCGCTCTCGCAACACAAAAGGAAAGCAGAATCTACAAAGAGATGTAGCAGAGGCAGGAAAGATAGCAGGAGATACACGCAAACAAATTGAGAACAAAACGGGTAAACCTGTAATCAGCCGATCCAAGCATATTGAACCCAATCTACTGAACAGAAAAAAATAATGCCTCCCTTGGTATTTTCTACAGGTATGTCGGGATTTCCGACATACCACTCAAAACGGAACAATAGAAGGCAACGCTGACCCGTTGAGAGCAGCCCAAAAATGTCCAAAAATATCAAAAAAAGAAGAAGCTCGTTTTATATGTTCTGCAATAATAACCCTTAAAGGAGAATGCCGCATGAATGTTTTTTTATATGTTTTAGATAGTCTTGCTGACTGGGAAATAGGTTTTCTTACAGCGGAAATAAATAGCGGTAGATATTTAAAGAAAAAAATTGAAAAGCCTAAAATTGTAAAAGCAGGTAAAAATTTAAACCCAATAACAACAATGGGCGGCATAGAAATTATTCCTGATATAGATGTAAAAGAAATTAAAATGCAAAAAAATGATTTGTTAATATTGCCCGGAGGCAACGCATGGCTAAACGAAAACAATGATGAAATAATAAATTTTCTGAAAGAAAATATTGACAAAGATATAACTATTGCTGCAATTTGCGGAGCTACAATCGCCTTGGCTTATAATAGCTTATTAAACGAAAGAAAGCATACGAGCAATGACTTAGGATTTTTAAAAATGACATGCCCAAATTATAAAGGAGAAAAATATTATTGCAATAATTATGTAGCTATAGACAACAATTTAATAACCGCCACTGGTTTAGCGCCACTGGAATTTGCGTATGAAATATTTAAAAAAACGGATATTATGGAAAAAACAGCCGCTGAGGCATGGTACAATTTATATAAAACAAAAGAAAGCAAATATTTCTTTGAGTTAATGGAAGCGGTGAAATAATTTTCTACCTTACGCAAATGCAAGTCAAAAAATCAGAAAAAAGCAATGCTTATGAAAGTAACATATACCTATGGAACGTCCGAAAATATTATTGGAGCAGATATGGAAATAAATTTAGGTATTTTGAATTATAGTTTTATAAATAAGCCATTGTTAATTGGTGGAAAAGCAATGGAATATTATGGATTGCGAAAAGCGGGTTCAGATATTGATTTTGTAATACATAATGATGATCATAAAATATTAAAGGAAATATATCCAAACAATATAAAGGATCTATATGGGGATATTGGAATATGTGAATATGGATTTGAAATATGGAATCAAATATGCACATTTGATTATAACTATTTAAAGGAAGGCGCAATTGAAGAAAATAACTATAAAATTATTTCATTGGAAAAATTGCTATTTTTAAAGGCATTGGCAATGGAAATACCAAAGTATCATAAAGATTTACAAATGATTGTAAAATTAATTTTGAATAAAGCGTATGAAAAACAACAAAATGGTTGATTTGCATTATTACAGCAGGTTTAAGATTTAAAGATAGGGCGTGTCTGGCTTTTGTTTGCGTAGCCAAATTGGGCTGCCGCTCACGGGCAGCATCACAGGAGTAAGCATTCCCGGGCGGGAACGGTGTGCCTTGATAATCGAAAGTATTTTTCTACATTAGCCCGCATGAGCAAAAGTATTCAAATATTTGAAGGGCGGCAAGTCCGAGCTTTATGGAACGAAGAAAGCGAAAAGTGATTGTTTTCGGTCGTTGATGTTGTCGGTATTTTGACGGAGCAACAAGACCAAAACGGTGCGCGTAATTATTGGAAAGT
>JAITFT010000180.1 GCA_031281155.1 Candidatus Fibrimonadaceae bacterium | reverse complement strand
TTCTGAGCTAATCACCCGTGTTGCGTGAATAGTATAGTAAAGTCTCCTACCTCTTTAAACTCTTTGTAAACCGAAGCAAAGCGCACATAAGCTACAGAGTCTGTTTTGGCTAGCTCTCGCATAACCAAGTCGCCTATGACTTGAAAAGATAGCTCTTGCTGACCAAGAGCTACAAGCTCGTTTTCAACGGTATTTACAATTTCCTCTATTGTTTCCGAGCTAATAGGACGCTTTACACAAGCCTTTCTTATGCCCGAAGTGAGCTTTTCGCGCGTGAAATTCTCACGCCTGCCATCGCGCTTAACAACGCTGAAAGCAAGTTTTTCTACATACTCGTAGGTTGTGAAACGGTTTGAGCAATTGAGGCACTCTCTGCGACGCCGCACTGAGTCACCGCTTGTTCTGGTATCTATAACTTTATCGTTGTCTTCTTTACAGCTAGGACATATCATTTGAGGGATAACATAGAAAAATCAATATGCTCTGTACAAAACAATGCCTACTCTTGCCATTTCGTCACAGGCTTCGTTATAGTCTTTTAGAATTAAATTCCACTCGCCAATGCTCATCTTTTTTTTCTTTTCAAGAACTTCTTGCCTGAAACTCGCAGCTTTGCCGAGCCGCTCGGCTACCTTGCTCAAAGAATTCAAGTAATCGGGTAAAATATTTAAAAATGGCAAATCTGCCTCTAATGCTTTGCTTTTTTCCTTTGCCAAAAATCGCTTCTGCTCCTTGCAAGTTGCCTGCAATTTCTCCATCATTCTTGTTATTCTAATCCAGTCCACCTGCGGAGCAATAAGGCTTATTGGCCACATTTTTTTTATGGAAAATTTAAACATGGAATCGTGAGCGGCGCGTTGAAGCTTTATCATTTCGCGCAAATTTGTAAGCATTGCTTCTTTTAAAGAAGGCATAAATCCTCCGGGTGTTTTACTATTCTTGGTGTTGGCAAAAAATTAAATACGCTGTAAAGTTTTAGGTATATTTTTTTGGTTATGTTGATAAAAGGAATTAAAATTTTTGGAATGCCTGCAGTGCTAAAAGGTATGGATAAGCTTTTGCCTTTGTTTTTATTCCAAGTGATAAAGCGGCCGCCATAGTTTTCAAAGCCTAGTTGCCTGCATTGGCTTAAAAGGGCTTTGGAGGCATACCAAGCCGGAGGAACAAAGCCGCTCGGCTCTCCTGCTCTCAATTCTCCCCACGCAGAAAGAGCCTCGCCTAGAAGCTCCCCTAAATCCGCTTTGCCAAGACCAGCAAATTCCGCTTCTCCGTTGGTTAATTTCAAAGCGATTTTCCCTGAGAGCGAGCGTTTTAATTTAGCGCACGCCTTGTGCTTGTAACCGTGCAGATGCAAGGAATAGCCTTTGTTTTTCCAAAAAACAAGCTGCTCCCTAAAGCTCGCCAGAATTGATTGCTCTGCTCCACTGCAAAAAGGAATTATCATTAAATTCCATTTTATTTCACTGTTAAAATTGTCCAAAACTTTGGCTATGTTCGCAAAATTTTCCACGCTAATATCGTGAAACTCATAAACTGGAGAGCAAGGCATCTATTTCGTCTTGGCTTAAAATGCCTTCTCCCAGCTTGGATTCTTCCTTTGGAGCAGAAGCCGCCTCTACAGGCATGCTAACAGGCACGTTAAGAGGAACGTTAACAGGAGAGGCTTGGATATTTGACATAACCGGAATTGACATGATAGGCTGAGAAACAGCAATTACTGCTTTCTCTTTTCTGCTAATGCCATAAAGCGCCATAAAGTTATCCATTGGCAAATCGTAAGAATAGCGAGGATCTGCCAGGGATCTCTCCCAAGCAGTTTTATCATCGAACAACCACGAAAAGTACTGTGGACGCATAACTTTAGTTAATATAGAAAAAATTCTTCATAACTCCGCAAATTTTGCGTAGTTCTTCTTCTGAAATGATATAGGGCGGCATTGTATATACAACGTTTAAAAACGGGCGCAGCCACACTCCTCTTTCAGCGGCAAATTCCTGAATGCCTTTGTGGTTTTTTCCGCTTACAGTCTCAATAACCCCGCAAGCCCCAAGCACTCGCGTTTCCTTGACTCCCCTAGCCTCAAAACCCAAAAGCTCTTCTTTTAAAATCTCATTTATACGGGCAATTTTTTGCAAATAATTCTCTCTCTCAAAAATTCTCAAAGAGGCAAGGGCCGCAGAACAAGCAAGAGCATTCCCCATAAATGTTGGCCCATGCATAAACGCTTTTTCGTAGCTCTCCCCTAAAAAAGAATCGAAAACCCTATCGCTTGCAAGAGTTGCAGATAAACCCAAATAACCGCCAGTCAAAGCCTTGCCCAAAACCATAATATCAGCCTGCTCGCAAGCAAACATAGTTCCGGTACGCCCAAAGCCAGTTGCAACTTCATCGGCTATAAACAGCACACCGTATTTCTCGCAAAGCTCCTGCGCTCCCTTTAAAAAAGCCGAAGAATAAAAATTAAAACCGCCCGCTCCCTGCAAAAGCGGCTCGCAAGCAAAAGCAGCGATCTCTTTTGAATGCTCTCTGAACAAATCTTCCATTTCATTTAAATCAGGATTGATAAAAAATTGCTTTGGCAAAAAACCTTTAAACAAATGATGCATTCCCTCTTCGGGGTCGCCAATGGACATTGCGCCGGTTGTATCGCCGTGATAGCCTTTGCGCAAAGCTGCGAATTTATATTTGCCCTCTACCCCATTGTTTTTCCAAAACTGCACCGCCATTTTCATAGCGACTTCCATTCCAACCGAACCTGAATCTGCAAAAAAAACATGATTCAAGCCCTGCGGGCTTATGCGAACAAGCTCCTCCGCCAGTTTCTCCGCAGGCTCATGCGTTAAACCACCAAGCATAACATGCGAAAACTGCAGCATTTGCCTTTGCAAAGCAGCATTTATTTCCTCATTATTATAGCCATGAATTGCGCACCACCAACTGGAAATAGCATCTATAAGTTCTTGCCCATTTTCTAAACGCAGCTTAACTCCATTTGCCCCCACAACCTTCAATGGCAGCGGCATAGTTTGCATTTGGGCATAAGGAAACCAGAGATGGGACATTGCAGGAATGTAGAATTTTCTATCTTTCTTCCATGTCAAATAAGGTTTTAATTATAGGAGCGGGCGGCGTTGCCAACGTGGTTGCCCAGAAATGCGCACAGAACAGCGAGGTGTTTGGAGAGCTGCTTATAGCGAGCCGCACAGAAAGCAAAGCCAAAACAATAGCTGGCCGCGTTAAAAACATTCCGGTTAGCACTGCACAGGTTGATGCCGATAAATCGGCAGAAGTTGTCGCTTTGATAAAGGATTTCAAGCCGAAAATGGTTTTGAACATCGCACTCCCCTACCAAGACCTGCCCATAATGGATGCCTGCCTTGAAACAGGCGTTGACTACCTAGACACAGCAAACTACGAGCCTAAGGATGTAGCTAAGTTTGAATACTCATGGCAATGGGCTTACCACGAGAGGTACAAAGAGGCAGGCATAATGGCGTTGCTCGGCTCCGGCTTTGACCCAGGCGTTACAAACGTTTACACGGCTTATGCCAAAAAGCACCACTTCGATAAAATGGACACGCTAGATATAGTGGATTGCAATAATGGAGATCACGGAAAGGCCTTTGCCACAAATTTTAACCCAGAAATAAACATAAGGGAAATAACGCAGAACGGCAGGTACTACGAAAACGGCGAGTGGATAGAAATACCGCCGCTTTCTATATGCAAAGACATAAGCTATCCCGAAGTTGCCGTGCGTGGTTCTTATGTGCTGTTCCACGAAGAATTGGAGTCGCTTGTAAAGCATTTTCCGGAAATCAAAAGAGCAAGATTCTGGATGACCTTCGGCGATGAATATATCAAGCATTTAACCGTTCTGAAAAATATTGGAATGACACGCATAGATCCAGTTAAGTTCAATGGCATTGATATTGTTCCTCTGGAATTTTTGAAAGCGCTGCTCCCGGAACCCTCCACCCTTGGCGAAAACTACTCCGGCAAAACCTGCATAGGTTGCCAAATAACAGGGCAAAAAAACGGTAAGCCGCAGAGCTACTTTGTTTACAATGTTTGCGACCACGCAGAGTGTTTCAAAGAAGTTCAGGGGCAGGCAATAGCCTACACCACAGGCGTTCCCGCCATGCTCGGCGCAGCATTAATGCTCACAGGAAAGTGGAGAGGCAAGGGCGTGTTCAATATGGAGCAGCTTGACCCAGACCCCTTTATGGCAGAGATTGGCAAGTGGGGTTTGCCATGGAAAGAATTATTTGGGAAGGATGCGGAGTTGGTGTAAAGATGAGGGATGCGGGGGTGGAGTTTAGGGTGGTTTAACAATGAAGGATGTTATGAAAAGTACAGCTAAAAACATATTTGAAAATGGAGCGACCTGGCTTCGGGCAGATTTTCATTTGCATACAAAAGCGGATAGAGAATTTATATATACCGGTGATGAGAATAGTTTTGTCAACGACTATGTAAACAAGTTGGCGGAACAAAATATTCGCATAGGAGTTAT
>JAITFT010000152.1 GCA_031281155.1 Candidatus Fibrimonadaceae bacterium | reverse complement strand
AGCCTGCCCCCGGAACGCTTCAAAGCAATATAGTCAATCCTTGGGGCGATATTGTTTCTGGGAAAGGCTATAGCATTGATGTGGAAGCAGGCAAGGCATACAAAATCACTGTGGAATATGCATCTGTGTCTGCTATTGACATGGATGCTGGTTTCTTTCTCTTAACAGGAGACGAATTGCAAGGCAATTATTGGGATGTTATAAACAGCTATTGGGGCGATGGCCATGGCACGAAGCTTAGCGTCACCGGCTCTTATGCGGTCACTGAAGATGGTTTATTGCGTATTTTGCTGGTTGATTGGAATGGAAACAATTTAAGCTATACTCTAAGCGTGGAAGAAATAGAGACAATCCATTACACCGAGTTGGTTTACGCAAAAATTGAAAATGGCACTACCACAGGAACGCTTCAAAGCGGTATAATCTATCCTGATGGCAATGTTTTTGCTGGAAAAGACTACAGCATTGATGTGGAAGGCGGCAAGACATACAAAATCGCCGTGAAATACACATCAGAGTCTTCCGTTTGCATGGGTGCTGGCTTTAATCTCTTAACGGGAGGTGATTTGCAAGGCGATTTGGATGATTTTATAGGCGGCAATGGAGGTTATAGTTGCGGCACAGAACTTACTGTTATAAGCCACTATACAGCCAACGAAGCTGGCTCAGTGCGTATTTTGCTGGTTGATCAGAATGGAAACAATTTAAGCTATACTCTAAGCGTGGAAGAAATAGAGACAATCCATTACACCGAGTTGGTTTACGCAAAAATTGAAAATGGCATTGCCACAGGAACGCTTGAAAGCGGTATAATCGCTCCCTGGGACGAAATTGTTTCTGGAAAAGGTTACAGCATTGATGTGGAAGAAGGCGAGGCATACAAAATCGCTGTAAAATACACATCAGAGTCTTCCGTTTGCATGGTTGCTGGCTTCGGCCTTTTGACTGGAGACGAACTGCAGGGCGATTTGGATGATCTTATAGGTGGCGATATGGATTATAGTTGTGGCATGGAACTTACTGTTACAGACTACTATACAGCCGATGAAGACGGCGCAATACGTATTTTGCTGTATGATTATAGTGGAAACAATTTGAATTACACAATAACTGTGGAAGATGAAACAGCGCAAGCAAACCAATTCAGAATTGACCACGCAGAAGCGCTAGGCAAAACCACCGCTACCGTTGCAATAGCCGACAAAGCTATCGTTAACGCAGCAATAACCGCTTACGGCGCACTCAACCAAGCGGTGCGAACCCTGCTCGCAACCGAAAAAACATTGCTCGATGCCTTGCTAACAAAAATAACCGAACTGGAAGCCGCAGAAGCAATAGAGCAAGCAAACCAGCTCGCCGCAACCAAATTCAGAACTGACCACGCAGAAGCGCTAGGCAAAACCACCGCAACCATTGCAATAACCGACAAAGCTGCAGTTGAAGCAGCAATAACCGCTTACAATGAGCTAGCAGTAGCAGTACAAACCCTGCTCGCAACTGAAAAAGCCTTGCTCGATGAATTGCTAGCAAAAATAGCCGAACTGGAAGCCGCCGAAGCAATAGAGCAAGCAAACCAGCTAGCCGCAACCCAATTCAGAACTGACCACGCAACCGCACTAAGCAAAACCACCGCTACCGTTGCAATAGCAGACAAAGCTGCAGTTGAAGCAGCAATAACCGCTTACGATGCACTCAACCAAGCAGTACAAACCCTGCTCGCAACTGAAAAAGCCTTACTCGATGCCTTGCTCGCAGAAATAGCCGAACTCACCCCCATAATCGCAAATCGGGGAAATCGGATAATCGGGGCCATCGGGGTCCAGACAGGAAGCAACCAAATAATCCTACAAAACGTCCCTCAAAACGCAAAAGTAGAAGTGTACAACCTAAAAGGAAAACGTGTATATTCCCACCCCGCCTTCGGCACCCCTCCTCAGAGGGGAATTTCCAGTCATGATAATCCTCAAATCCTGGTCATCGAGGTCCAAAAAGGCATATACATCGTCAAAATCAACAACCAAGCTTTGCGTGTAGGGGTGAAATAAATTTGTGCGAGCATTGTTTTTAGGTATTTTATTTTATTTAGCCGTGGGCATAGGCTTGTTTACGGTTGTTCCGCCGTGGTATTTGTATTGCATTATCACTGGGCAGCCGCAAAGATATACTGCTGTGACTAAGCCTTTTTTTTATGTTGTTTTTTTACTGTTCGGCATAAAGGTGAAGGTAGAGGGCGAGGTGCCGGAATCTAGCAGAATTTGTTTTATTTTGTGCAATCATCAAAGTTTTATAGACGTTCCTGTTATTTTGTTCGGGCTTTTTCCCTGCGCGTTTTTGGCAAAAAAAAGCCTGTTTAAAATACCGTATTTTGGCATGCTTTTAAAACACACAAACAGCATTCCTATTGAGCGTGGCGACCCGCAAGCAAACGCTAAATTGCCGGAACAAGTTCGGCAAAGGCTCTCGCAGAATTTCCCGCTTATGGCATTTCCAGAAGGAACACGCTCAAAAAACGGCGAGCTCTTGCCTTTTAAAAACGGAATTTTCCGAATAATAAAAGCGGCAGAAGTTCCCGTGCTTCCGGTAACAATAGTAGGCGCATGGAAAGTCCTCCCAAAAACCGGCATATCCCTCTATCCCGGCGAAATCAAGCTAATTCCCCACAAAATCATTCCCGCCGAACGCATAGCGGAGATGTCGCAGGAGGAATTTAAGAAAACGGTGCGGAGTGAAATAGATTTTTCTTCTGCAGTAAAATAAATTTTCTATCTTATCCTCCGATGTTAGAAAAGAAATACCACATAAATTTAAGCAGTAGCGAATTTGCTCATTACATAGAGGAAAAACTGCTTTACGTGGACAAAAGCATATTCATAGAGCATTTTATGAACAATCCAAGCAATGTCCTCCTAATCACTCGCCCTCGTAAAATGGGCAAAAGCCTCAATATGAACATGCTTGCGGAGTTCTTAGACTGCAAGAAAAGTTCAGCGCATTTATTCAAAGAGTTGGAAATTGGAAAAACAAAAACATTCGAAGAGCACTTGAATAAATATCCCGTAATTTATTTGGATTTCAAAAATCTTAGCCCATCTTGCTACAAAAATACTCTTCGCGAGCAACTAATGAAGCATATAAATAAATATTTGGATCCAATGCAATATACAAAGCTTATCAAAAAAAATATTGAAAACGAAGAAGAAATAAATTTGCGTTCGCTCACGAAAAACTTATATCGCGTTTACAAAGTTAAACCCATAATTTTAATCAATGGGTACGAAAGCCTTTTTATGGACAGTTTAAACGAGCCGAACCATGAAGAAATAAAAACTTACATGTCCTTGTTTTTTGAATCTGCATTCAACGATAATCCGCATATCAAAAAAGCTTTGCTTACAGGCATTTTGAGGCTCAGCTACGAAAGCATGTTCAGCAAAGTGAGCGATATAGAAGCTTATGATGTATTTACCCAAAGCGAATTCAATGAAGATTTCGGATTAACGGAAAAAGAAGTTAAAGACTTGGTAGAGCCGAAAGATTTTAAAACGGTAAAAAAATGGTACGATGGAGTTCGCGTTGGAAACTCTTACGTGTACTATGTTCATTCCGTTATGAGTTTTTTATCCGAAGGCAAATTTTCCAGCTATTGGGGCAAAAACAGCAACATGAGTTTGCTTGGCAATTTGCTCACTCAAAGCAAAATTCTGTGTATAGGCGAGTTGGTTAAAAAATTGGGCAACACATTTACTACGGAGCTTGGCCCAAGAATTTCGTTAAAAGAACTACTAACAGACAAAGAAGATAAATACTACTACGCCCTTGCGGTACAGGCTGGTTACCTCTCATGGGATAAAGTAGCGAGCATTAATCCCAGAAGCAGATTTTACGAGTTATGCATTCCAAATGAGGAGCTAATAATGGTTTGGCAGGAGTATATTTTAAACTCTCTTGTTCAAAAAGAAAAGCAAAATCAATTGGCGGAAATTTTTGAGGTAATAGATAATGCCGATCATTTTAATAAAGAATTAAAAAACCTTCTTTCTTTCAAGCTATCTCTTTTCGACTTATGCAGTAACCTGGAAAAAACTTATCACAGCCTTGCTCTAGGCCTTATGGTAGATCTTGGTTTTGATGTTAGCTCCAATAGCACTGCCGGCATTAGCAAGTACGATTTATTTATAGAGACAAAAGAATGGACAGCCGTTGTAGAATTTAAAGTTTCCAAAATGATTAGAGACATAAAAGAAGCAACGAAGGAAGCTTTAACTCAAATCAATCGGAAAAAATACCTTGCCAACGCATGCAAAAATAAACCCGCTTATGCCATTGGAATAGGTACGCATAAGAGGAATGTCGAAGTTATGTGCGAGAGGGCGTGGTAATTTCTATATTCCCTCTCATGGGTACAGTTAGCACAAATGAATTTCGGAAAAGGCTCAAAATTATGATAGATGGGCAACCATACATGATTACTGAGAACCAATTTGTAAAGCCTGGCAAAGGGCAGGCATTCAACAGAGTTAAGGTTAAAAACTTAATCACAGGGCGCGTTTTGGAACGCACTTGGAAAAGCGGCGATACCGCTGAGGAAGCCGATGTGCATTACAACGAAGTAACCTACTCCTACAACGATGGCGAAAACTGGTTCTTTATGGATCCGAGCGGCGAAATGGTGGAAATTCCAAAAGACTCGCTGAACGGCGCAGAGCTTTGGCTGCTAGATGGCGCGGCTGTGCAGGTAACGTGGTGGACAGGAAAAGCCATAGAAGTAATTCCTCCTACATTTGTGGACTTGCTGATAGTTGAGGCTCCGCCTGGCGTTCAAGGCAACACCAGCAGCAACGTTATGCGGCCTGCAATTCTGGAAACGGGAGCAGAAGTGCAAATTCCACTGTTTATAGAGCAAGGCACTCGCATAAAAGTGGACACCCGCACAGGTGAATATGTGGAAAGGTCTAAGTAAATTTTTTCGTCGTAAAATTTTTATTGTATTGCTTATATTGCTTGCTGTTTTTGCGATTGCAGCAACATCGGCTTATGTTTATGTGTTTACTGTTATTCCAGATAAAGATCCTACCGGTAAGTTCACAAGAGAAAATATTTTGCGAAACCTGAGCGGCGAAACCAGAGTGTTTTATTCAGATGGAGTTTCTGTAGTAGGCTCCTTTTTTGACACAAACCGCCGCCTATACGTTCCTTACGATTCCATTCCGCAAACCTTGATAGATGCCATAATTTCAGCAGAAGACGCAAAATTCTGGGAGCATAAAGGCTTTGATAAAAGCGGCTTTACGCGCGCAATGCTGAATAATTTAAAGAACAGAAATTTTAGGCAAGGAGGCAGCACCATTAGCCAGCAAACGGTTAAAAATGTTTTTGGCAGAGAAGAAAAAAGCGTTAAGGCAAAATGGGAAGAGCTTGTGGACGCTTTGCGTTTGGAAAAGCGTTTTAGCAAAAAAGATATTTTAGAGTTTTATTTAAATCAGTTTCAAGTTTACGGTTCCGGGCGCGGTGCCTCCATAGCTGCAATCTATTTTTTCAATAAACCTCTCTCCGAGCTTAGCCTCGAAGAGAGCGCATTTATAGCAGCTTCTGTTAAAGGTCCCTTCAACTACGACCCACGTGTTCAGAAAACCGAAGAGAGAGCAAAGCTCGCTTTGGAAAGAGGGCAAACGAGAACAAGATACGTTTTGAGAAGAATGCTTGAAAACGGCTATATAAATCAAGATGTTCACGATTCGGCACAGGTTCCGGAGCTTAACTACGGCGAATTCAGGTTTAGCACTTCTTTTATTATGGATAAAGTGGACAGAGAGTTGAGTGATGAATTTTATGAAAGAGTTTTTCGAGCTTTCGGCATAGAAGATTGGCGGCGAGCGCAGATGAAAATAGTTACAACTTTAGATGCTGATTTGCAAAAAAATGCAGAAAATGCCATTAGAGAAAATTTGAGCAATTTGCAAAACAGAATAGGCGCAGATTCTGCAAATCCTTTGCAAGGCGCATTGGTCGCTTTGAAAAGCGGGATGGTTGTTGCGGCTCAATCAGGTTCGAATAATATGGGCTTCGATAGAGTATTTATTGCGCGGCGGCAATTCGGCTCTACCTGGAAACCGTTTTTGTTTTCGCTTGCCCTTAAATATGGTTGGGACTCGCTTGATGAACTAGAAAATGAATACAATCTGTTCACTTATGGCGGAACCGTTTATTTTCCTCGTTCAGATTATACTGATAAACCGCCACTATCCAGCATGGCTTGGACAGCAGCTCGCTCCGAAAATATAGCGAGTATATGGCTTTTGGAACGTTTGCTGGATAAACTTCCCATAAGTGATTTGCGAAAATTTGCAGAAGAAAATTTAATTGACACAAGCATAACGGCAAGTGCGAGAAATGAGATAGCTCTTGAAAAAGCTAAAAGAACTTTAACTGCAGACTGGCTTTTGGAAGGTCGTTTTGAAGCGGCTCGCGCTTTGCAGGCATTAAAGTACAATTATAATCAGAGCGAAGTAGAAAAGCAAAGAAGATTTCCAGATAGGGTTGCGCTTTTGAGACATAACTACGAATATTATAATAGGCATACGGCAAATTTTGGAGATTATGAAATTTTTGAAAATAATGAATTATTCCCAAATTTTACCTACCTGGATTTTATTCAGGTTAAAGAATTATTTGAGCAGAACAGAAAAAGCCCTTTGCACGCCGACGATACTTTTTTGTGGCCGGAGCTTCGCAAAAAAATAGCAATGAAAAAACTTGCGCATTTTATAAGGAGCATTGGAATAAACAGAGAATTGAAAGAGGTTATGAGCATGCCTTTTGGCGTAAACGAAGCAACAATGGCAGAAATGACTGTTGCTTACCAAAGCATTTTGAGCGGAAAGTTATATAAATGCAGAGACGGGAATTGGGGCGAGCCTTGCATAATAAAGGAAATAAGAGATAACAAGAACGATTTGATTTTTAGAAATGAAATTGATTCAACTTCCATTTTAACAGAGCGTGAAACTTTGCCCATGCAAGCGATGCTGCGAGCGGTATTTAAATACGGTACGGCAGCGAGTGCGCATTCAAGAATATCCACAACATATTCAGGTGCGAGGTACCCGTTTCCTGCAGTGGGGAAAACAGGAACAACAAATGAGAACCGCACGGTATCTTTTTGCGGAGCCATGCCAATGGATAGCCTGCTAACTATATGCAGCTATGTTGGTTTTGACGATAACGAAAGGCTAAGAGGGCCGCGCGGCAGTTTGTCTGGTGCTTCGGGTGCTTTGCCGCAGTGGTCTGCATTTGCGGCAAGGGCTCTTGCGGCAAATAGGAGCGGCAAAGTTTTTGGCGAAAAAATAGATTATATAAACGCAATAGCGCACAACGAAGTGCAGTTGCCAAGAATGCCGCCAAGCATTGAAGTAGATCGAAAATCCGGCCTGCCTTTCAAGGCAGATTCGCTATCAGAAGCAACAGGGGCAAAGCCGGCGTTGTTCCCGGCGTTTTAGCGAGCCTCCCTGCCAAACTCCTTGGCTACGATGCTAAAAAAAGAGAGAAAAGTAAAAATACAATGCGCAATACCGCCGGGGCACTCGCTTCGTGAAAGAATTCGTAGAGGAAAGAATGGAGAAATTCAGAAAGTATTTCCCGGAATTCAAGGATTGCAAAGCGTATCTGGGCATTGCCGGCTTTTCTTTCAGCAAGAAAACCCTGGAAGAAGCGGCGATTGCCAGTGCCACCGCTATTGTCTGAACCTAGGAAGCGAGGTTGCCTTATAGCAAATATGCCTACTCATTTCCAATAATACGAATCTAATAAATAGGCAAGCAATTCCTTGCCTTCTGTATTCTGCGAAAGCTCTTCCACCAATGGCAAATAACGCCGCATTCTTTCGTTTTGCTTTTGCCCCAAGTGCCTGCGTTCTCGGTCTAGCTTTGCTTCTGCTCTCTGGCGAATGCGGCTTGCAAGTTCTTCTTCGTTTATGGGTGGCATTTTAATAAAGTTTATGCCAAAATCTGCAGCAGTTTTTTGAATTTCAATTTCTTCAACGGGTGTAATCAAGGAGATTGCAAGCCCGCTGCGCCCCGCTCTTGCGGTGCGGCCGCTTCTATGCACGTAAACTTCGCGGTCGCCTGGGTGATCGTAAACAACAATGTGGCTCACGTGGCTAATATCAATGCCTCTCGCTGCAACATCGGTGCAAAGCAAAAGCTTGAGCTTGTTTTCTCTAAACTCGCCCAAAACGCGTTCGCGTTCGGCTTGGGAAATATCGCCGGAAAGTGCCTCAACAGCAAAACCGTAGTTGCGTAAAATTTGTTCCAAGTAAGCGATGTCTTTTTTCATATTGCAGAAAATCATGCAACTTTCTGGATTTTCCCATTCAAGAATTTTTATTAAAAGCGAGTCTTTTCCCATTGCATCGGCAGCGTAGTAACGATGCTCAAGATTTTTTGCTATAACTTGATCGTAAGAGAGAGAAAGAAAATCTGCATTTGGACGTTGAAATTCTCTTGCCAGGCTTTTAACGGTTTGAGGAATAGTTGCGCTAAACATTGTGCAAGAAATTTGCCTAGGCAAATAGCGGCGAATGCGTTGCATATCGGGGTAAAAGCCCATGCCGAGCATTTCGTCTGCTTCGTCCATAATGAGGTCGCGAATGCTGTTGAAATCTACGTTTCCTCTTTGAGCGTGGTCTAGCAGGCGGCCAGGCGTTGCTACTATTATGTGAACTCCGTTTCTCAAATTGCGTATTTGATTTTCAAAACCAACTCCGCCAAAAATCACGCAGGAACGAATGCCCAAGCCTTTGGAGAGTTTTTCTGCTTCGCCGTGAACCTGCAGGGCAAGCTCGCGAGTGGGAACCAAAATAAGAGCTTGCGGAAAAATATGCTCTGGAATTATCACTTGCAAAAGCGGCAATAAAAAAGCACCTGTTTTTCCGGAACCTGTTTTAGATTGAATTAGCATATCCCTGCCTTGCAGCATATAGGGAACAGTCTTTTTTTGCACGGGCATAAGCTCAGCCCAGCCGAGTTCTTTCAGGGTTTCTTGCAGATGCGGAGGCAAATCTTCAACAGAGAAATCGGGCAATTTATTTTGCGGTTCTTTTATTTTAATTGGAGTATTAAAAATTGAATTATCGGTTTCCATTCTTAACTCATATCCATCATTATGCTTTCGTCTCTTTTTGCGCCTACGGAAATCATGCCGATTTTTACGCCTACCAACTCAGAAAGCCTGGTTAGATATTTTTGCGCATTCAGTGGCAATTCTTCCCAAGTGCGGCATTTTTCGGTTGAGCATTCCCAGCCTGGGAGAGTCTCATATACAGGCTCGCAAGCGGAGACTACAGCCAAGCGGTTGGGGAAATTCAGCATTTCTGCGCCATTGTATTTATAGCTTGTGCAAACTTTTATTTCTTTAAAGGTATCTAGCACATCAAGCTTGGTTATGGCTAAATGAGTGAGACCGTTTACGGCAGCTGCCTTGCGGGCAACCGGTGCATCGAACCAGCCGCAGCGGCGCGGCCTTCCGGTGGTGGCTCCATATTCTCCGCCAATATGACGGAGTTGGTCGCCTATTTCGTTTGTTAGCTCTGTGGGGAAAGGCCCGTTGCCAACCCTTGTGGTGTAGGCTTTCACAACGCCAATCACTTGATCTATAGCTGCAGGCCCAACTCCAGAGCCACAGCTGGCAGAGCCAGCTACCGTGTTCGAAGATGTAACGAACGGATAGGTTCCGTGATCTACATCTAGAATGGTGCCTTGCGCTCCTTCAAATATTATGCGCTTGTTAGCCTTTAAGCTTTCATACAGGAAGAATACCGTATCGCATATATAAGGTTTCAGCTGCTTGCCGTATTCCAGGTATTCCTTAATCACAGGTTCCGGGTCTATAGCGGCGGCTCCGTACATCTTTTTAAACTCATCGTTTCTGAACGAGGCTATAGCCTCTATGCGAGGCCTTAGCTCACCTTCGTCTAATAGGTCGCCAACCCTGACTCCGTGCCTGTTGACCTTATCGCTGTAGCATGGCCCAATGCCTCTACCTGTGGTTCCAATGGCATCTTTGCCGGCGCGCTCTTCTTTTAGCTTATCGCAGGCTATGTGCCATGGCAGCACTACGTGTGCATTTTCGGCTATTAAAATGCAATTTGAGACATCTATACCCTTTGCTCCAAGGTCTTCTATCTCGGTAATTGCCTGTTTTGGGTCAAAAACAACGCCGTTTCCTATTATGCAAACCTTGTTTGGATGCATGACCCCGCTTGGAATAAGGTGAAATATAAACTCTTTATCGTCAACTTTAACAGTATGACCGGCATTAGCGCCGCCTTGGAAGCGTACTATTATATCTGCCTCCAGGGTTAAAAAATCTACTATCTTGGCTTTGCCTTCATCGCCCCATTGTGAACCTATAACTACTCTATTTGACATAAGACGGAAAATACAAAATAATTGTCGCCATTTATTTTTTTTTTACTATTTTATCACCATGCGAAAGGGTTATTCTATGCAAAAATACTTTATTTGTACTTTAACGGCTGCATTAGTGGTTGCCGTCTCATTTGTCTCTTGTGGAAAAATCTCCGAAAGCGCCGATTGGCGAAATAAGGAAATAACCACCTCCTTTAGAACAAAAGGCATAGACGGTTATCGTTTTGACAACTCCTCTGCCGAAGGAGCAGACTTTCAGAGTGCCACAGGTACAAGCCCTGTGTTCAGGAATGCTGAAATGAGCAATGCTAACTTTCAGAACGCCATGCTGGAAACTCCAGACTTCTCCGGTGCTAACTTGGCTAATGCGAATTTCTCAAGCTCAGATATGCGCGGCGTTAACTTCTCCGATGCAAATCTCGAAGGCGCAAACCTTTACAGGGCAACGCTATTAGATAGCGATATGTCGAGCAGAAGAACGAATTTTTCCGGCGCATCTTTGCAAGGCGCAAATATGGCTGCGATGAAAGTATCCGATGGTCTTAGCTTTAGGAACACCGACTTAACAAGGGCAAAAATTGTAGGAGTAGATTTAACAAGGGCGGATTTTGGCGGCGTTGTGGCGCAGGGCACAGATTTTTCCGATTCCGAGCTTGCGGGTTCTAACTTTAGAGGAGCTCAGGTTACTGGCGCTAATTTTTCAAAGTGCAATTTGACCAATGCCAATTTTGTGAATGTAGATTTAAGCAATGCAAGGTTCATGGGAGCTGGCCTGCAAAGAGTAGATTTTGCTGGCGCTAATTTTGGCAATGCCGACTTTACCGGCGCAGATTTTTCTCTTACATCATTTAATAATGTTAACTTAAAAAGAACAAAACTTCAAAAGGCTATTTTTGCTCAAGCTACAATAGCCAACATGGATTTTAACGGAATGCAAATTGGCGGCATTATTTTTGACAAAAGCAATGTTAACAACAGCACTTTTATACAAACTAAAATGTCTAGAGCAAGTTTTTTCGATGCTACTGTAGATAAATGCGATTTTATAGGCACAGATTTAACCCAGGCTATCTTTGATGGTACCGATATGAAACGTTCCCAGTTTCCAAAGGCAGATTTAACAAGAGCAAATTTTGCGAACTCCACTTTAGACAGAATAATTTTCAACGAAGCTAAAATGATTAGGGCAAACTTTGAGGGAGCAAAACTTAATCAAGTTAGCTTTGTGGGAGTCGAGATGCAGGAGTCAAGATTCAATGCTGATACTAAAATGGAAAAGGTGGATTTTTCAGGCGCTAATTTATCCAATGCTAAAATGGATAGATTGCAGGCAAAAGATGTTGTATATGATAATAGAACCAGGTTTCCGGCTGGCTTTGAGCCTGGGAAATTCGGCTTTGTAAATAAAGATGGCGGTAGAGGCCCTGCTCCCAGAAGAAGACCTGCCGCAGAAGATGCAGACGATGAACCACCAACGAAAAAGGCCACGAAGAAAAGGCCAAAAGCAATAGAGGAAGACGATCCTCCTCCGGTAAAGGCAAAGAAGAGAGCTAAGGCACAAGAAGAAGAACCTCCTCCGGCAAAGAAGAGGGCTAAGGCCAAAAAGAGGGATTAATCTTTTGCGTGAAACGCACTCTCTGTAACATTTTGTTCCTTGCGGCTTTTCTGAACGCTGCGAGCGGGTCTTCTTGGAAGTTGCAGATTACAGGAGCTAAAATTTTTAGCGAAAGTTTTTTATTGGAACAGTTAAGTTTGCCTGCTGAAATGGATGCTATATCACAGGAAAGGCGAGATTTCATTATAAAACTTTCAAAAGAAAATTTAGCTGATTTTTACCAGAGCAATGGATATTTCAGTGAGAATATAACTCTTTCCATAAAAGAGGAATTGGTAGATTCCATTATTGTGAGGAACTATATATTTGACGTACACGAAGGTGAAAGATACAGGTTTGGGAATGCGAAGATTGTGCTTGCCCCAGAGGCTCCTGCTCTTGTTAACGTAAATGAGCTAAGTGTTCCTAGAGGGACATTCTACGATTTTGAACGCATAAGCAACGATCAGAAAATTATTAGAGATGCTTACCAAAAAAACGGATATTTGCACATAACCATAGAGCATTTTGAGTATATAGACACAGTGGAAAAAAAAGTGGACGTTCATTATTTGGTAGATCCTAAAAACCAGGTTCGCATGGGAAATTTTAGGAGCGTAGCGTTCCGTTCCGGTTTAATGCCCGGGCAGACCGAGCCAGAAAGAGGACTTTCGGATACTGCTTGGCTAAACAGATTGTGGGAAATTCCGCATGGTTCCGTAATAGATGGTGAATATTACTTTTCGTTTAGGAGAAAACTATTTTCGACTCAGCTTTTTTCGCAAGTTCGTTTGGAAGATTCATTGCGAGCAGATGGCCTTTCTGATATAACACTGACTGTTTATGAAAGGGTTCCGGGCGAGGCAAACTATCGCTTCTTTTTTGAGCAGCTTTATGGCTTTGGCATATCGCTTTCTTCTGTGCACAGAAACCCGCTTGGTTCTTTCCATGAATTCGGCGTTGGCGTGATGCTTGCAGAAAATAAACAGGAATTAACTTTAAGCTATGCTCATCCTTTATTGTTTGGAACTCGCGTAGCGTGGATACCAACAGCCATTCGCCTAGATGAGAAAATAATTTTCAATCACGAAATATTGCCCGATCCGACTAAGCCAGATGATTTGATTGAGAGATGGGAAATAGCAAACAGAACCGATTTGACATTTGGGCTTTCAAATCGTATTCGCACAAGAAATACCATGACTTTTAAATTTTTGAGACTGGCAGAAGAAGATGATTTTAATAATTATTTTAAAATTAAAGGCGAAATAGGATTAACCTATGATAGAACAGATAACAGCCACGACCCAACGCGAGGCATTAAGCTTGCTCCCAGCATTGGGGCGGGCGGTGAGTTGAGAAATGAGTCTTTTCAGAAATTTAAGGACAGAAAAAATATAGGCGATCTTTTGAATATAGGTTTGGCGCATGGTTTCACATATATAGACGCATCTGCTTTTACTTATATTCCGTTACACAGGCGTTTGCTCAGTGCTTTTGCATTTAGTTACGGAAATATTTTCAACAATGCGGCAAAAGACGATGCCGAAACTTTTTACCAGGGCGGTGGGCGAACGCTCCGCGGTTATCGTTTTAGGAGCGTGTTCCCAAGCAAAATAGATGATGAAACCGGAGAAAAAATTGGTGGGCTTTCGCCGCAATACTTCAGAATTAACGAAGAGCTTAGAATTGTTCCGCCTGGGCAAACCTTGCGAAATTTCCAGCTTGTGCAATTCACCGATTGGGTTCGAATAAATGATTCAGATAAATCCTTTGACGTAGCTCAAGAAATGGCTCTTGGGCTTGGCTTGCGCTATAAGTGGCAATTCTTGACATTCAGGCTTGATTACGCTTTGAAAACTCAATTTACTGATTTTAAACCAGACAGATTTAGCTTCTCGCACATTGTTTTTGATTTATCGCAAGCGATTTAGCTTTACGAGGTATAACGCAAAGGCCTTACTCTATTCCTGCAGCTCCATGTCTTCTTTTGAGTGTTTGCATAATGGGCAAATAAAATCATCGGGCAGGTCGCCATTGGCTTCTTCGGTATGCCCGCAGATTTTGCAGACATAGATTTTTTTGCCTGAAGCTTGCGGTTTTGGCTTAATGTTGTCGAAATAGTATTGATACGAAAGCGAAGCAGCGCTTGATAAAACCGCAGCTTCCGAGACTCGTGCTGCGAAAAGCGTGTGCGTTCCGTAGTTGGTTGCGGAAATTATTTCTGCTGAGAAAAAAGCGTTTGTGTTTCGGGTTACATAATACAGGCCGTTTTCGCTTTTTTCGCAAGCATCTTCAAAGCCTGCAAATTTATCGACATTGCGGCCGCTCTGAAATCCAAACCTCTGAAAAATATCGAAATGCGAATTTACTGTAAGTGCCGAAACATTGAATTTTTTCGAGTCGGCAATTAAATCGTGCGTGAAATTCGACTTGTTTACCGCAATGATAATTTGCTTTGGATTATCGGTAATTTGCATAACCGTATTGATTATGCAGCCGCTGTCTTTTCCGCTTTTCGCTGAGGTTAAAACAAAAAGCCCATAAGTCAACTTGAAAAATGCGCCAGGTTCAACTGAGTTTGCCATATTAAAGGTTAATGTAGAAAAAGAACTACGACATACGGCCTTTCACTAAAACCCCGTTCCAAATCTAAACACCTGCGCCCCAAAAAAACGTTCCAAATCTAAACGTTTTCCTCCCATACCCTGCACCTGGTCGCTCATACCCCTTGATTTAAGCGGCACAACCCCCACTGGCACACCTTTTGCCCTACCAACAGCATGCAAGAATTTTCAAAACAAGCAGAGCGAATACTCGCCAAGTCTCAAGAAATACAAGACAAGGCGAGCCACAGCGAGTGGAACACGCCGCATTTGGCGGCTGCCTTATTGGATAATCCAGATGGCAGGTTAAAAAATTTATTCAAAGCGAAAAATGCCAAAACTCAGGAAATGCGCTTGGCTGTTCAAAAAATTTTGGATAAGCTATCGCGCATTGTTGAAAGCACAGACCATAGCAACCATGCGAGCAGCGACTTGGCCAATATATTAAGGGCCGCTGTGAAATTGGTGCGTTCTGAGCAAGGAAGCTCGGCGGAACCTGGGCATCTGTTGGTTTCTTTAATGAAGAATTCCGGCGACAAGCAGCTTGTTTCAATTTTTGAAAACTCGCTCGGCAACGCAGAAACGGTTCGCACTTGGCTTTCAGACCCAAT
This sequence comes from Candidatus Fibrimonadaceae bacterium, assembly GCA_031281155.1. Classification (GTDB taxonomy): domain Bacteria; phylum Fibrobacterota; class Fibrobacteria; order Fibrobacterales; family Fibrobacteraceae; genus Fibrimonas. Next base: position 6,596 of record JAITFT010000152.1, on the reverse strand, counting down.
GAGCGCAGCGGCGGTTGCTAAAGAAGATTCCGCTTTGAACAAATTCGGCAAAGAGCTGGTTTCCCTTGCCGCAGAAGGCAAATTAGACCCCATAATTGGGCGCGAAGAGGAAATTCGCAGAGTTATTCGCATTTTAGCTCGCAAAACAAAAAACAACCCAGTGCTTGTGGGCGAACCAGGCACGGGAAAAACTGCGATAGTTGAGGGCTTGGCGCACCGCATTCATAAAAACGATGTGCCAGATGCCCTAAAAGGCAAAAAAATATTCTCGCTTGATTTGGCTTCTTTAATAGCAGGCGCAAAATATCAAGGCGAATTTGAAGAACGCTTAAAAGCCGTTTTAGATGAACTGGAGCAGGAGCAAGATACGCTTTTGTTTATAGATGAAATTCACAATATAGTTGGCGCAGGCAAAACGCAAGGCAGCATGGACTTGGGCAATATGCTAAAACCCGGGCTTGCTCGCGGCGAACTGCATTGCATTGGTGCAACAACAACCGCTGAATATCGCAAATACATAGAAAAAGATGCCGCTCTTGAACGGCGTTTCCAGCCCGTGCTTGTTAGCGAGCCAAGCCCGGAAGAAGCGCTCTCCATTTTGCGTGGCATAAAAGAAAGTTTCGATGCTCATCACGGCGTTCGTATTCAAGACAACGCTTTGGTTGCCGCTGTGCAGCTTTCCAGCCGCTATATTTCAGACCGCTTTTTGCCAGACAAAGCCGTTGATTTGATAGACGAGGCGGCAAGCATGGTAAAAACGCAGCTAGACACCGTGCCAGAGGCTTTGGACACTTTGCAAAGGCGGCAACTTCAGCTTCGCATTGAAGAAAAGGCACTCGCCTTGGAAAGTGATGCTGCTTCAAAAGAACGTTTGAAAGAATTGCAAGAAGAATTGGCGAGCGTTGATTTGCAGGTTAAAGAAGAGCAGGAACGTTGGCAGCAAAAAAGGCTTCGTTTTGAAACCTTGAAAAATGCGCAAGCAGAACTTCGTGCTGCAAAAGAGGAAATGGAGCGTGCTGAGTCTTCTTATCAACTGGAGACGGCCGCTGAGTTGAAATACAGTAAAATTCCGCTTCTTCAAAAAACAGCGGAAGCTTTAGAGGCCGCTCTTAGCACAAGCGATCCTAACGAGGTTTCAGAAGTTGTAAAAGAAGAAAATATAGCCCAAGTTGTTAGCAACTGGACAGGCATTCCAATTTCTCGTTTGAGGGAGGGCGAGCGTGAGAAGCTACTGCATTTGGAAGAGAGATTGCACAAGCGTTTAATTGGGCAAAGCGAGGCGGTGGAAGAAGTTTCGCTTGCGATTTTGCGGAATAAAAGCGGGCTTTCAAGGGAAAATGCTCCTATTGGCAGCTTCCTTTTTCTTGGCCCCACAGGCGTTGGAAAAACCGAGCTTGCCCGCGCTCTTGCCGCCGAGCTTTTCGATAGCGAGCAGGCAATGCTCCGCTTTGATATGAGCGAGTATATGGAAAAGCACAGCGTTGCGAGGTTGATAGGCGCGCCTCCGGGTTATGTTGGCTACGATGAGGGCGGCCAGTTAACGGAGGCGGTGAGAACGCATCCATATTCCGTGCTGCTTTTTGATGAGGTGGAAAAGGCACACCCCGATGTTTTCAACGCAATGCTGCAAGTGCTTGACGAAGGGCATTTAACAGATGGCAAAGGCAGAAAAGTGAATTTCAAAAATACTTTGATTTTGATGACATCAAATTTGCCGGAAAAAGAGTTGAAAACATTTTTCCGCCCAGAATTTTTGAATCGCTTAGATAATACTTTGATGTTCAAGCCTTTGGAAAAAACCGAGTTGGTTCAAATTGCGCAAATTAAGTTAAAGGCTTTGGCAAAGCGTTTGGTTGCCCAAAGGATTGAGGCAGATTTTTCGCCTTCTGTTGCGGAAAGCATTGTGGAGAAGTCTTACGATCCTCAGTATGGGGCGCGGCCAATTCAGCGGTATATTCAAAAGCACTTGGAATCTTTGCTTTCTAGAGAGATTATTTCTGGAAAGATAACGGCCGATTCAAAAATTATGGTGGACTGGAGAGATGGAAATTTTCTACATTAACCTACATGTCCTTCACCGCCCTTTTAGAATCAAGAATCAAAATTTGTAAAAATCCAATCTGCTTTGGCTTGGATCCAGTTCTCTCTTTGATTCCAGCAGAGGCAAGTTCTCCGGAAGATAAAATTCGCAAATTTTATTTTGATATATTAGAAGATTTTTTAAAACGAAACATAACACCCGCTGTTGTAAAACCTAATAGTGCATATTACGAATGCGTGAGCATTGGGGCAATGCAGGTTTTGGCAGAAATTATTGCTACATATCGTAAAGAAGGCATGCTTGTAATTTTAGACGCAAAAAGAGGCGATATAGGAAAATCAAGCGAGGCATATTCAAAAGCAGCCTTTGATATTTACGGAGCAAATGCTGTAACTGTTAGCCCCTGGATGGGTAGCGATTCGGTTAAACCTTTTTTAAGAGAAGAAAATGGAATTTACGTTTTGTTAAGAACTTCAAATGCCGGGGCAGCAGATTTTCAAGATTCAATTTACAAAGCAGTTGCAAAAAAAATACTCGAATGGGATAACGGCAGTGTCGGTGCAGTTGTTGGCGCAACAAATACCCATGAACTTGCCGAAATTGCAAATTTTATTTCCACTCAAAAAAAAGAGATTCCTTTTTTAATACCGGGCGTTTCAATACCAGGCGTTCCAGGTGGGCAAGGCGGCGATGCAAAAACTGTTATGAACGCATTGCGCGAAGGCGGTTTTAAGAGAAATATACACGTTCTAAACAGCTCAAGCGGGCTAAGCTATGCATGGCAAGCAAAGGGCAAAGCAAGCGAATATGCAAGCGCATGCGCAGATGCATTGGAAAGATTGGCGGAGAGTTTATGAAAAAAAACATAGCCAAAAGCGAAAAATTATTTTTTGCGAATGTAGCCAAAACTCTTGCCCAAGGTAGAAGCTTTGCCTGCAAAGCGATAAACTCTGCTATGATAAAAACCTATTGGCAAATAGGCAAACAAATTATTGAGCAGGAGCAGAAAGGCAACGATCGTGCAGATTACGGAGATTACTTAATTGTTAAATTGTCAAAATATTTAGGAGAACAATTTGGCAAAGGATTTTCAGAAGCTAATCTTTGGAATTTCAGAAAATTTTATCTTGTATTTCCAAGTTTTGATGAATTCTCTACACAGTGTGTAGAGAATTTGAGTTGGTCTCATATTAGGCTGATTATGCGGCTTGATAGCGAACAGGAACGGTTATATTACATGAAAGAAATGAGCCAAGAAAATTGGAGTGTTCGCACACTGGAAAGAAATATAAAGACCGGATATTTCAAACGATTGCTGTCTTCTCAAAAGAAAAAAACGTTAAAAACTATTTCTGATTTGAACATATCAGATTTTATAAAAGATCCGTATGTACTTGAATTTTTGAATATACCAGAAGATATAAAGGTAAAAGAAACTTTGTTAGAAACAGCGATTATTAATAATCTGCAAAAATTTTTGCTAGAGCTGGGAAAGGGGTTTTCTTTTGTAGGCAGGCAATTTCGCATAAGCACAGAAACTTCTCATTTTTATATCGACTTGGTTTTTTATAACTATCTTTTGAAATGTTTCATTGTAATAGATTTGAAAACAGCCAAACTAGAGCACAAAGATATTGGACAAGTTGATATGTATGTTCGAATGTTCGACGAATTAAAGCGAGGCAAGGAAGACAATCCTACGATAGGTATAATTTTATGCGCAGACAAAGATGAAACCATTGCGAAGTATTCCGTTATGAAAGGGAACAAGAAAATTTTCGCAGCAAAATATAAAACTATTTTACCAACTGAAAAAGAACTTGCTGAACTTGTTGAGCAAAAAAAACAAATGCTTCTAAAAGATAGTGCTAAACTTAAATGGTTTGCGGAGGGCATTTTATGAACCGCCTTTTTATTCTCACTCTTTTGCTTTTTTCCGTTTTGCATTCTTCTCATTTTTTTGTTGGCGAAACGCTGGATTATAAAGTAAGCTATGGTTTTGTTACGGCCGGCAATGCGAGAATGCTTGTTAAGAAAACAAAAAATGCAAATGAATTGGAAATAATTTCAAGAGCCTGGAGCGAGGTTCTTTTCTTTTTTCATGTTGACGACACGGTAAGGTCAACAGTCACTGCAGATAGCTTGCTTCCAAAAGTTTTTAACCAAAAAATCAGCGAAGGTTCTTACAAAAGAAATCTTTTAACTATTTATGATTTTAAAACAAAAAGAGCAATAATAAAAGATACCGCTTTTAGCTCTTCAAAACTCAAGCATGGGATAGACACGGTAATTACGCTCGATGGCGGCGAACGCTGCATATTGTCTGCCTTTTATTTGGCTAGAACGCTCGATTTAAAACCAGGCGATACCGCCTATTTTAATGCCATAAGCGGTGTGAAAAAATATAAACTCAAAGTTATATGCCATCGCAGAGAAGTCATAAATACTGCACTTGGCAAAAGAAATTGTTTGGTTATAGAACCTGTTATACAAGGAGATGGCTTGTTCAAAGCGAAAGGCAGGCTGACAATTTGGTTAACAGACGACGAAGAGCGGCTGCCGGTGCTTATGACAAGCAGAGTCGCAATTGGGTCTATAAAAGCTTCACTAATAGGAGTTAGGAGAGAATAATGGATTTAAACTCATTTATAAGAAATATTCCCGATTTTCCAATACCGGGCATTATTTTTAGGGATATAACCCCAATGCTCGCAGACGCAAAAGCTTTTGACACTGCTGTGGAAAAAATGATAGAGCCTTTTGCAAGCGAGAAAATTCAAAAAGTCGCTGCAGTGGAATCCAGAGGTTTTATTTTTGGTTCTATGATAGCGAGCAAAATGGGAGTGGGCTTTGTGCCTATACGCAAAAAAGGCAAGCTGCCCTTTAAAACCATAACCGAGACTTATTCTTTGGAATATGGCGAGGCAAGCATTGAGGCTCACACCGATGCTTTTAATGAGGGCGAACGTATTTTGCTAATAGACGATGTTTTAGCGACGGGTGGAACAATGGCGGCCGCCTGCCGTTTGGCAGAGCGGCAGAACGCAATCATAGCGGGCATTTCTTTTCTTTGCGAACTAGATGCCTTGAACGGAAGAAAGCTATTGCCGAATGTTCTTGTGCATTCGGTTTTGAGATTTTAGCGAGAGAAGAAAGGCTTTTTGTAAAATATTGCTTTATTTCTGCCGGTTTCTTTGGCAGTATATAGGGCGGAATCGGCATCGCTTAGCAGTTTTTGAATATAATCGCTATCATTTGGATTTTCAGCGGAGCTTTCTACAACGCCAAAACTGGCGCAAACCGAAGCTGGGCCTTTTTCCAAATATACCGGATGCTCGGCAACGTCTTTGCGGAGCCGCTCCACAATTTTCAAACTCGTTGTCTCATCGACATTGTAAAAGAAAAGGACAAATTCTTCTCCGCCGTATCTGCCCATAAAATCATCTTTACGCAAGCAAGCTTCAATCGTTTTGACAATTTGGCGCAAAGCTTCGTCTCCTGCCAAGTGCCCGTAAGTATCGTTAAACTTCTTAAAATGATCAATGTCCATCAAAGCTAGACAACATGGAATAGACTGAGATGCCGCTTCTGCCAAGCGAATTTCTGCCAATTCAAAAAATGAACGACGATTGTAAACGCCTGTCAAAGGATCGTGATTTGCCAAAAATTTAAAATAAGCTTCGCTTTTTATGAGACTATTTTCCTTTTTCAGTTGCTCCGTAAGGCTCCATTTTAATTGACGAACCATATTGTTGAAGGCTGTTGAAAAAGCTCCCATAAAATGAATTTCCTGAGAAAAGTTTCCTTTTTCAACCATCTGAACTTGCCAAATTAAATGCCGCAAGTTAGCCTGAAGAGTTTTCAAACAGCCTGAAACAAAACCGCGAGTGCCAATGGCAGAAGAAAAATCACCAGAAGAAAAGGCAAGCGTTATTTCACGTATTGTCTTTAATTCATTGTGTATCTGAGTCAATAAGGGGTCTTCTGCTAGCTCTTCTCGTAATTCGGGAATATCTTTATTTCGCAAAAGACTTTGTATATGCTCTAGGTATTTTTGCTTATTTGACATGAATCAGCTAACTCTCGCTTCAAAACGACATGTGCGAGCACCCGCGCTCCAACAGTCAACTTCTCGAACTTCAAAATCTTTTCCACTGAACGCTTTTAGTATTCCCTGAATAAAACCTTCGTCATACACGCAAACCATATCGGAAGTATCTGGGAGACCTGAACAATCCAAGTCTTCGTCTACGGTAAAAACAAAAAGAGAGTTATCTGCTGTCGCCGCTTCCACTCGAAAGATGCCAATTCCTAAAGTATTAAAGGTACTTTGGACTTTAACAGCGAGCTCTGTTGCATCTTTAGTATCCTTTAAGAACTCGTCAAAAAAAGCCTTGCCAGCTATAATTCCCGCCTCGCGAAACAGCGTGTCTGCTGCTTTGGTACCAAAGTTTTGCTCCAGCACATCTCTAATTGTGAACTGAAAGAGGCGATACACCTCTACTCTAGTAACAGGCCCCAAATTCGGCCGAGCTCGGTCCAAATCAGCCCCAAC
>JAITFT010000097.1 GCA_031281155.1 Candidatus Fibrimonadaceae bacterium | reverse complement strand
ATCCACTTTTTTTTGTCGATGCGTAATGTCATATTTACCTTTGAATTTGCGAAACAATTTGTTTAACAAGCAATGGTGGAATGCATTCACCAATACATTTTCTAATTAACAATTCAGGGGTATTATCGGGAATACTCCAATCGGCTGGTATAGATGAAAGTAACATTAACTCCAAAGGTGTTAAAACTCGTGCGTCACTGTAAGTTCCATCTGCCTTTAGCCGACCAGGATGAACATTGAGTTGCGAACTTATTGCATCATTGCGAATAGTAATTGTCGGGGCTGGTTCGTCCCAATTTATACGACGATAAGTAGTGTTATAAGCATTTATGCGTTCGCCATTTTCTTTTGTTGGAAAGTAAATAGAATTTTCCATTGCTGTTTTTCCTGTTGGCGTGTGACTCATACATTCAATATGTTTTGGTAAATGTTTGCGAGCAAAATGCCATTTGATATTTGATTTTTTACCCGCCTCCAAACTTGGTAAATAACCTATTGCTTCTCGTACGGTAACCGTTTTTGATTTTTTAGGCAATCCCCATTTCTTATTTTTTTTGTACAATTTAATGATTGCTCGTGTTCTTCGCTGTGCAACGCCATATTGCGCAGCATCAAAAACTTCAGACTCTATGTTGTAATTTTCGCCAAACAACAAATTTAAAATTTCAGTAACTTTTAATAATTGTTCATTGTAAGGCAATTCCAATCTTAAAAATGTAGGTACATTTTCAATCAAAACAAAATTAGGATTTTTTATTTTGATAAAATCAATAATTTTAAAAATAAGAAAGTTACGACTATCTGCCAGCATTTGCTTAACTGTTCTGTTTTTTCCAGCGATACTCATTCCTTGACAAGGTGGAGAAGCGAGCAAAAAATCTAATTTTTTAGGCGTTGCCGCAACAACTGCATTGAAAATATCATCGTCCAGAATATTTCCACAAATCATTTTTGATTTTGGGTATTGTGCTTTATAGAGTTGTGCCCTCTCAAGCAACAATTCGTTTGCTACAATAATATTAATACCAACGTCAGCTAAATATTGCTCTGCTATGCCCGCGCTAGAGAATAGTGAGGCACCAATAAGTGACTTATTATGGACATTGACTTTAGGCATATCTTGCTGCAAATAATCTTGAATATAGAAAAAATGAAACCTATTCATGGCATGTTTCCAATAAACCAAAAATGAGCTATTGCCGCATATTTGCGTTGAATAATAACGCAGATAACAATCAAATTAACGGCTTTTGACCTTCTACTGGTGGCTGTTTTCACGAAAAAATCAAAATTTAAGCACTTTTTGTTAGCTATTGTCAATAAATTCGAGTTTTCACTTGACGATTGGCAAAAAATTTTCTAAATTTAAGCATCTAAGATGCTTCATAGCTCAATGGTAGAGCAACCGGCTGTTAACCGGTTGGTTCCAGGTTCGAGTCCCGGTGAAGCAGTTAAAACATTTCCACTATAGGCGGTATATTTCTGCCTACAACGGTCTCTTTTTTATATAACCTGCCAGTGCTGTCATAATAAAATTGTGTGCCAAAAAGCTCGCCTTCTCTAAAGTTCAACGAATCCCTTAACACACCGCTTCTATACCAGGTTCGCCAAGCTCCCTCTTTTTTGCCATTTTCCCAAAAACCTTGAGCTACAGGCTTTGGGAAATCTTTGTGGTAATCTCTTGTGCTTAGTTTCACTCCGTTTTCCCAACTCTCAACTCGCAAAAATTCGCCGCCTCTCAAGCTTATGCGGACTTCGCCGTGAATTCTGTTGTTTTGCCAAGAGGTATCTTCGAAAAGGCCTGTGCCGTCTATAAATTCCGCTTTGAAAAGCACTTCGCCTTCTTCGCTGAATCTAAGCCACTCGCCGTTTCGCATATCGGAAATCCAACGTTCAATTTTTCGCAAATTTCCGCTTGCAAAATACTCAACCCATAAACCGTTTCGCAAACCAGCCTCAAACTGCCCAACTTTTTGCAATGAGCCACCAGGATAATAAGACATAAAAACTCCGCTCGGCTTGCCGTGGCGGCATTCCTGATAAATGGAGGCCTTGCCTTCGCTTGTATATAATTTGAAATGTCCGGTTTCGTTTGCGATGTGGCAGGAATTTTCTTCAATCAAAATATTATTTTGAAATTTTCTCCATATACCTACTGCTGAGTCCTTGCTGTAAAATTGCTCGGCTGCAACTTTGCCCTTTTCATTAAAGACAGTCCATTTGCCATGCTTCAAACCTTTTTTATAAGAACCCTGCATATAAGGCACCTTTCCCTTTAGGAAAAAATTCCATTTTCCTTCGCGTAGCGAATCTTTGTATTTGCCGGTTTCCATAACAAAGCCCGTTATGCTCCATTTGCGATAAGTACCGTGCGGAACACCGCCTGAAAACGATTTTTCCTCTGCCTTAATGCCATTTCTGTACCATGAAACCCAAGCCGCTTTTTCCCCACTGGGCAAAAGCTGGAAAGCTTCTTTTGGGGCGTTGTTATCCCAAATCTCAACGATTTCCATGCGCTTGCCTTCGCAGCTCATCTGGGCCCCAATAACGAGGGTTATCAGGATTATTCCGATTTTAGAAATGATGCCAGGCATTGAGCTTTAGTTCCTTTTTGTTGAGAAAAATTCCTTTGCCTTTTTTTGCTTCGCCGATTTTTTGGATGGTAATTTTTTTTGCTAATTGCTCTATGTTTTTTCTTGCGGATTTTCTTGCTGTGAAAAGCAATTCGTAGTCTTCTCCGCCGTGTAGCGATATATTTTTTAGTTCTTCTATTTCTAGGCGCACTTTTGATTGCTGCGATATGTGGAGCAGGCTTTCGGCTAGAGAATCGCTTGTGTCTATGCAGGCCCCAATGCCTTTTATTTTTGCGAGTTTTTTACCCAAGCCGAGCGGTGGTTGCGGAACTTTGTGCAAATTCACAAATTCTTGTTCTTGCTTGCTGAATTTACCGCCTCGCTTGAGCAGCTTCAAGCCCATTGCGCTTTTGCCGGGAAAGCCGGAAACCCACACGTCATCGCCTGCTTTTGCTGCGTTGCGCAAAAGAATTTTGCCCTTTGCTTTGCCAAACACTGCTATTGAAAAAACGCCTAAATCTCCGCCTGTGGTGTCACCGCCTAAAATTTTAACTTTGTGTTTTTTGCAAATTTTTACCGTTGTTTCTGCTATTTCGTCTCTTGTTTTTTTGCTCCATTTCTTATTTATGCAAATCGAAAAAAGAATTGCACATGGCTCGCCGCCCATGGCGTTTATGTCGGAAAAATTTGAGAGCAGGCATTTTTCGATTGCCTGTGAGGGACTGCTCCAATCTAGCCGAAAGTGCGTTCCTTCTACAGACATATCTGCAGCTATTAAATATTTGCCAAAAACAAAAGCATCATCACCCGCTTTTGAAAGCAATTTATTTATAAATTTAAATTCGTTTGTACACATCTTCTAAAGAAAGGTCGTTTTCTGCCATCATGCAAGCTGTGTAGTATAATAATTGCGAAAGTTCAAGCGCCAATGCGTCTTTGCCTTCAAAGCGCGCTGCCATCCAGGCTTCTGCTGCTTCTTCTGCTAATTTTTTGCCAATGCCATGCGAGCCTTTTTTGAAAAGCTCCGTGGTGCTTTTGCCTTCGGGCATTTTTTCCTTGCGGTCTTTAACCAAGGCGTATATTTCTTCAAAGGTCATTACAATTTCTCCAGCTTGTGCAGTTTTGGTGTCTTATGTTCATATTTCTAATACGCCCTCACCCAATCGGTTTTGTACTCAACCGTATCGCCAGATACTTGAAGCAAGCCAACGCCGAGCTTTTCTGCTTCTTTGGCGGTGTATTCGTCAAAAGAAAAGGAGCCCAAGCCCAAATAAATTTTATACCCTGCATAATCCGAGAACAAGGCTTTGAAATTTGGGATTTTTTTCTCAATCATTTTTTTAACATCGTCGTCTTGTGCTTTGTATTTAACCTCTATAATAGCAATAGCATCGTCGTTTGTCATAACAATATCGAATTGATCTTCCAGTTTTGTGCCATCTGGCAGTTTCTTTAATCGCTTGAATTTATTGCTAACCGTGTCGAAATGCACTCCGGCAAAGGTTTTGCTTTTTTCGAGCGAATGGAAAAAGAGATTTTCAGCAAAAGCCCCATTGCTTCTGCCCATGCCGCCGATCGTATTGGAATTTTCCTTAAGAATTTTGTCAATTTCTTCTTTTCTCCGATCGTTTTCTTTTCGGCTTTCTTCCATTTTTTGGTCAAACGTTTTTTGGCTTTCAGCAAACATTGCCCAAATATGTGCTGCGGTTAATTTTTTCTTTTTCATAATAGTAAATATAATAAAATTTTTACAAAAAAGAGCAAAAAAAGTGTTTTCGACCCAGGTTGCTAACAACTGTTGACACGCCGGGCACAGGATGTGCCATTAGGCGAACAGCCTCGCAGGCTGACCCGAAGGGTGAGGCACAGGACGTGCCGAATAATATTTGGCGTTTTTTTGAATGCTTAACTACCCGGAGGGTTAAGAAGCCATATTGAGTTATCTGGTACTTTGCTCAAATCGGTTGTGTAACAAGGTATTTCTCTAAGTATTTCATAAAGATGAACTTTATTCCAGCCTTTTTTCGCATCAATATCATACGCGCATATATCAAAAGTTTCCGTTTCAAGATTATAGTAAAACTGATTAATTTTAACGTCTTCAGAAAAATACCAATATAAAATTCTATGATATTCGTTCTCGTCAATTCCTGCTCGGTTGATTAAATCTCCTACATACATTCCTTTGTTGTTCACCAATCTTAGCTGTCGCTTATAAAGCCATACTTCAACATCCGAGGGTTCAGCATAGATTCCCGCAGGCTTTAAAAAGTGCGAGTCCACGTTTTCTGGCAGGGTGAAGGTAATTTTCCCATTCTTTATGGTTCCGACTTCAAGCGCTCTTTCGGTTGATATAGGCTGGCTCTGATTGAGGTAGTAACCATCCATCGTCATATAAATTTTGCCACTGCCCGCATATATCTTTCCAGATATTACATCGCATGCCAACTCAGGGCGTTCTAGCGAGCAATTTGCCTCAACGCCTTCTAAGCAAGATACGAAAAGCAAGGCAAGCAGCGCAATAGCGAAAAACAGGAACTTCCGCATTTTCGGAACTTTTTTCATACTACATCTTTTTCCTGTTCTGCCACCACCAGAATGTGGAAGTGCCGGCTATCATAAGAATGAATATTATCCAGAAAACCGCAGGATTTTCTGCATCGAATGGATATACTACGTTCATGGAGAAAAGGCTTGCAACGGCTGTTGGTATCATAATAACAACGGTTAAAATGGTTAGCACTTTCAAAGCGTTAATGTCGTCTGAGGCAGAGCTATCGGATGAGGCTCCGTGCGAGGACATCATGCTGGATAGAACGTTTGAGTAAATTTCTGTTAGGCGTTTGCATTGCGTGTTTTCGATTATAATATCGTCTAAAAGTTCTTGCTCGGCTTCGTTGAAATTAAGGCTTCTGCTCATTTGCAGTTTTTTCAGCAAAGTTTCGTTTGAAGAAATGGCGTTCATGTAATAAACCAAACTTTTGCTAAGACCGAAAACAATTAAATATTCGTTTTTTTCAAGGGTGTAAATATGCTTTTTTTCCAGCTCATTTGTCATTTTATTTATTATGCGCAGATGCTCGTAAAAATGCGTAATGGAAAAATTGATAAGCTTTAACATAAACATATTAAAGGAAGTCAATTTTGAAAACTTTTTTTCATCTGTAATTGACAGTTCGCTGTCTGAAACGATTATAACCAAATCTTTAAACATAAAAATGCCCGCAGAGGCAATTCTAAATTGAAAATGATCGGTAGCGGAATAATTTCTAGGTCGTTTATAAATAGCAACTGTGTGTTCGTCTTCGTATTCCAAACGAGCGAGTTCGTCTGAATCAATGGCGGAGGATAGCGTGTGTTCGTCGATTTGGTAATCTTTCATTAAAGCATTAATTTCTTCTTGCTCAGGAGATATCAACACTATAACCTGTGCTTCGCCCTTTTCGGCAGCAACAACACGCCCAGCTTGCAGTTTATAGTACCTTAACATAGTAGAAATATAGTAAATTATAATAATCAGCGTTTACTATAGAAAATGTTTGCCAAACACGCAGACCGATGACGCTACCTCACGCTCACTCTTCCGCCTACAATCCTGGCAAAGTAATCTGGGCTGTACATTGCTTCCAAAACCACGCCGGGCCACCAAAATTCACCCTCATAGCTTGG
>JAITFT010000088.1 GCA_031281155.1 Candidatus Fibrimonadaceae bacterium | reverse complement strand
TCCTCATCGAATTCGCTAGGCTCAAATACATCGAAAACTCTAACGTTATTCAGCTTGCTGAACATGCTTTCTTGGCTGATTCTCAAAATGCCGGTTAATAGAACCTTCTCGATATGCGGATTGCCCTTGAATGCGAATTCAAAAACTTGGGATATGTAATTCCTTATTTCCTCGTAGTCTGACCTATGCAGGCAGTCCATAAGAAGGCGGTCGTACTCGTCGATTAAAATTACAGGCTTGACTCCATAAGCAAGGTGCAGGTTCTCAGTGAGCGAGTACAAATTTTCTTCTTTTTCATTATTTTCATTTTCAACAATTCTTTTGATTTGCTCTGTATATTGCTTCGGATTCAAGTATTTATTTATATGCCTCACTAACTGGTCGCGAAGGGTGGACCTGTAATAAGTTGGGCTAAAATTTTTGAAATCCAAATAAATCACGGGATATTTATTTAAATGCTCTTTGAACGCCTTTCTCTTTTCAATCTTCAAGCCCTTGAACAAGCGTGCGGAGTTTTTTTTGCAGTCCAGAAATTCCGCAAGCATGTTCATGTTGAGGCTTTTACCCATTCTGCGTGGGCGGGTAATTAGAAGAACTGCGCTTGGGTTGCCCATAAAATGCTCTATAAACATGCTTTTGTCCACATAGAGCATTTTTTTCTCTATGTAGTGAGCAAATATGCTACTGCTTAAATCTATGCGAAGTTTCTTTTTTGGCATTGGGGATAAGATAGAAAAAATTTCTATATTCTACATTGTATATGCGGAACCTTCGCATCATGGTGTTGTTTTTGTTCGCCGCCCTTTCCTTTGCAAGGGCGAACTGCGATGATTTTACAATAGATGCAAATGCTTTAGTCACTGGAACAAGCCCAAACTTTGCAACAACAACAATGTTCGGAGAAAATTTGGCTTTGTTTATACGGCCAGATCATCCTGTTGGGTACACATTTAGCTGGGTTTTAGATGACATAGTAATGTTGACAGGTCTTTCTTATACACCAACTATTTCAACGAACCCTGAATTCGGCGCAAGTATAGTCCGAACTTTCGTTGTAGAATGTCGCGAATTTAATGAATTAAAAAACTCTAAAAATATAACCGTAACCGTTACCCACCGCACAAGCCATGCAGTTAACTTTGATACAGATGGCGGAATGCCCTCGGTGAATTCTCAAACGGTGCTATTGGGTTCAACAGCCACAAGGCCAACAACAACTGTAACAAAACTTGGCTACGACTTTGTTGACTGGGACTTCAACTTTAGCACTCCAATTTGGGAACCTATCACCATTAAAGCAATATGGACACCCAAAAAATATACCATAAACTTCATAGCGCAAGGCGGCGCAGTTGACCCAACAAGCATAGAGGTGCTTTATGATACGGAAATACCTGCGCTTCCCACCCCTACAAGGCCAGGCTACGCCTTTAACGGCTGGTTTTCGGCGGCAACCAGTGGAAATAAATTTACTGCAACAGTATATACTTTCACAGAAAACCAAACTCTTTATGCACAATGGGAACCAAACATTTATACTATAACATTCGATCCGCAAAGCGGAAGCGTAAACCCTGCCAGCAAAAATGTAACCTTTGGTTCCGTAGTGGGAGATTTACCAACACCCGAAAGAATTGGCTATGATTTTGAAGGCTGGTTCACAGAAGCAAACGGCAGCGGAACGAGATACACAGCAGCAACATCCTATTCAATCGCATCTTCCATCACTTTATATGCGCACTGGCGAATAAAAACCTTTACAGTTTCATTCATAAACATAGATCTTCCCATACAACCGCAAACCGTGGCATACGAACAAAAAGCAACAAGGCCAAGCCAAATTCCTGAACGTGTTGGCCATACTTTTGTCAACTGGGAATTTGATTTTGACAACACTCTGATTAGAGAAAATACTGCCATTAGAGCTGTATGGGAGGCAAATATTTACACAGTTACATTTGCGAATATAGACGTGCCAATAACTCCGCAGCTTATTGAGTATAACAAAAATGCAACAAAGCCATCCGACCCTGAACGCACAGGTTATGATTTTTTTGGCTGGGATTTTATTTTCAGCACTCCAATCACAAAAGATACCGTAATTGAAGCAATATGGGTACCCAAACAATACAGAATAATCTTTAACCCAGAAGGCGGCACAGTCTTGCTCGCAAGCATAAACGTTACATACAAAGAAGCCATAGGCACTCTGCCCATGCCCAGAAGAGACGCTCATAACTTTCTAGGCTGGTTTACCGAAAAAGACGGGCAAGGCGATGAAATAAAAACAGGTGATATTTATGAACACACCGATGATCTTAATGCTTATGCGCACTGGATTTTTGTGCAAGGCACAATCCCAACTCTAGCAATGCTAGAATACGCGCTGCTTTCTACAAATTTAATTTACGATTGCAACGAAAAAATAAATCCGGTTTCAATAATGCAAAGAAATACCGTTACCGGAAGTCTTGGCAAAATAACTCCCCTATACAACAATAGCCCTAATTTCCCAATAGATGCGGGCGTTTATCAAATATCGGCAGCTATAGAAGAGAGCGAGGATTACGCTCCGGCAACAATCCCCCTTGGAATAAGCATTGTTGTTGGCAAAGCAACTACAACTTTGGAAATTATCAATGCTGTAGTTGGAGATAAAATTTACGATGCCACAAGAACAGCTATCATTAGCGAAATAGAGGCCAGGGCAACGCTTCACTGCGAAGAAATTTCAAGAAGCGATTATATAGTCAGCGCAAATTTTGAATCGCCCAATGTAGGAACAAATATTCACGTGGATGTTCGGGTTAGCCAAAACCCAGAAGGTCCCCTATTCAAAAACTACATTTTGGAACCCAATGCCTTTGAAGCAACAGCGAATATTAGCAGAGCAACCGGCGTTTTGATAATAAAAGCACCGGAAAATTACACTCTTTCAGATCCAACAAGGCCTACCATAGTAGATAAAAATTCATTTATAAGAGAAGCAGATATAACCTGGGAATATAGGAGAGAAGCCAACAACCAGGAGTACTCAAGAAGATTGCCCAATAGGGTTGGAGAATGGGAAGTAAGAGGAAGTTTCCCAGATTGCGAAAACGGAAACTACACGGGAGCTATGGATTCCGACTTCTTCTTGGTGACGAGAGGCGATTCCATCATTGCTCGCGATTCAACCAAAATGACATTTGGAACCGTTGAGCTAAAAGAAGATCCTCTTCTCAGCACTAAACTGCAAGAATATTTTGTTTTAGGGCTGGAAAGCTGCGAAGTCCAAGATGAAATCATTAACATTCAAGTAACAGTTAAAGAGCCAGATTTGGTTCTAAAAGTCAATGGAATTCCCCAAGCGCACGATGAATGCGAAGATGAAGAAAACTGCAGCGTGCGCCATTTTATTAATTATAAATTCGGAAATCTAAAACCAGGGCTAGACACCATCGCTTACACCTTGGAATCCAGATTTTCTTATGATAACTACAAAGAAACAAATCTTATCTTAATAGAGAGGCCCATTCCATTTGAAGACGTTGTAATTAAAAAATGGAATAATACGCTTGTTGTAAATAACAATCTCAAAACAAACGGCAATTACAATTTCACAAATTTCAAGTGGTTTAAAAATGGAAGCGCCATAGGAATAGCAGACACCTTGCAATTCTACTCCGCAGGCCCAAGCCACACCGACACCCTTAAAGCAAGCGATAAATACACAGTTCAAATGTACTACGCAATAAACGAAAATTTATTCAGAATCTCTACCTGCGAAAATTCAGAGCCAACCCCTCCGGTGGCAGCACCCAAATCCCTGCAAAAACGTGTATTGGGCATTGGCAACACGCCTCCCGCAGGCAAGAAAATCTACAATATCAGAGGCGAACGCACAAGCGGCGAAGCAGCGGGAGTTTATATTGTTGAAGATTAAAATACCGCTTTGCATTCTCTTTCTTCATGCAGCTTTACTGGCCCAAACTTTTTACGAATTCGATATACGCTATAGCGTTGGTGCTTCGGAATTATCGCTCAATACCGCACCCGGTATTTCGCTTTCTATTTACCCTGTAAAAAGCTTTGGCTTCTCTGCAGGGATTGAATATTCTTCCCGGCAAAAGGCAAAGAGCAGCGAGCAAAGCGGAGAAAATCCGCCCGTGCTCGATAGCGATGGTGATTCGCTGATTTTCAGATATTCCATTGAAAATTTTAATGAAACCTACTATGCAAAAATTCTGCAAGTTCCGTTGCTGTTTAAATACAGAAGCGATACGTACTATGCCTCCGCAGGTTTGAAAATAGGGGCTCCGGTTAAAATAGAATCTAAGATTAGTTACAAAGGCTTGGAAACAAAGGGACACTATCCCGAATACAACGCAATTTTAACGGAACCGCTTTATCAAGGTTTCGGCTCGCAAGAAGACAGCACACTTAAATCAAGCATTAAATCGAAAGCCGCTGTTATGCTTACTGCGGAATATGGCGTTGTATTTGAATTTAGCGAAAGCCTAAACATGCTCGCAGGAGTGTTTGCCGACTATTCTCTCAACAAAGGTTTTAACAGAAATTTGCCGCCGGTAATTGAAAGAGTGGAAGCCTTGAATGGCGCAACTTTAAATACAAACGATACCTGGAAATCCTGGCAGCCCTGGAGCATAGGTTTACAGGTAAAGCTCGCATTCGGATTTACCACGCGGTCAATTATTGAGGAGAAAAAAGAAGAAATCTTTGTTGCAGACAGCGTTGTAACGCCTCCCGTAAGCCGCCGCATAATAGTGGAAGCAGAAACGCTGCCGCCGCCCGTGCCGGTTGCGGTAAGAGAAGCGGCTCCGCCTAGAGCGCCAGAGCCACCTGGCGAATTCCCAATCCCTCCCTTGCCGGCTTTCCTCTTAGACAGAGAGCCAAACTTTGTGTTCCATTACCCCGAAACACGCACAAGCCCCAGCGATTCCCTGCACCAGGAAATGGTAGCAGAAATAGCCTCCGCTCTTAGAGAAAGGCCCGATTACGTGCTCCATTGCGTTGGCTACTCGGAAGAGCTCGCTTCAGAAGCCGTTGCCTACGAAACCGCTCTTCAAAGAGTCTTGCGCATTAGATACACGCTAAACCGCTTCTACGGCATAGATGAAAGGCGCGTTTTCATATACTCCCAAGGCTCAAGAGGCGGCGGCTACCGCAGAGCGGAGTGTTTTTACCCGCCAGTGGAAAGGTAATGCTCTACGATAAAACAAGAGATAAAATACTTGCACAAACGCCAGAAGAATTGATTAGGCAAAGTTTGGTCTGTTGGTTGATAGAAAAATTGCTTGTGCCGGAATATTTAATAAGAACCGAATTTGCGCTTTCTGCGTTAAAGCCAAATGAAAAAGGGCGTTTAGATGTTATAGTGGCGAACCCAAAAGCGGCAAGTTTGAGCGAGCCTTGGCTTTTGGCAGAGTGCAAAGCGGGCAAAACCAGTTTGCAGGCTTTGGAGGCTCAGGTTAATAAATATTTGCGAGTGGTAAAGCCGCTTTATATAGTTTTGGCCATTGGCAATGAGTGGCATTTTTTATCAAAAAAAGGAAATAGCTACGAGCAAGTAGCAGAATTGCCGCTTTTTAGTTAGACATATCGTTTATTTCTTTAATGCGGTCGTAGCCAATTGATTCCAAGCTATCAACGGTTATAAAATAGCTTATGCCGCGAGCAGTTTCGTAACATTCTTTTGCTTCGGTAAAGTTATCTGCCACAAATAAGTCATGGCATTTTCCGTAATAGCTGTGAATTTTTTTCTTTTCGTTTTTATAAAGATACCAGAAACCAAATATAAGAGTGGCTAAAACCAGCAAGAAAATTATATCGCCTCTACCCATAAATTTTTGAGTGCCGCCGCCTTCATCTCCTTCTTTTTTTAAAAAGCTTATGAGCATAGCTCCTTCCTCATTTCTTTGTATTTCTCCAAATACGCTTTTGCTTTTTCCGCTACAGCCTCAGGGGTGTAGCCGAATTTTTTTTCCAAAACTGTGAGCGGAGCGGATTTTCCGAATTCGCTGAGACCCCAGGAATGCCCCAAGGGACCGACAATTGGAGCAAATACCGATGGCAAGCCGCTTGAAACTGCAAAGGCAGGCGACCAGCGAGGGATTAAAGAGTCACGCTCTTTTTGCGGCAAATCCATAAAAAGCCTTGGGCTCATAACGCTTACAACTCTGACGGAAAGATTTTCTTTACGCAAAATATCGGCGGCTTGGCAGCACAGGTAAACATCGGAACCATTAGCGGCGAATGTGAGATTTGGATTTTTTGCATCTTGAACGATGTAGCCTGCGGCGTTAGCTTTTGAGTGCGGGTTTTCCAAAGGCGGCATTACTTGCCTGGATAATATAAGGGCAGTTGGGCTATTGCCGTTTGCCATTGCCATTTCCCAAGCGAGCGTTGTTTCGTTGGCATCTGCAGGGCGAAGCACCAGCATAGACGGCTTGCCGTTTGATAAACTCATGCTCTCCAGCAAGCGAATTTGTGCTTCTTGCTCAACCGGCTCGTGCGTTGGGCCATCTTCGCCAACTCTAAAGCTATCGTGAGTGAATATGAACTTAACGGGCAAAGCCATAAGAGATGCAAGCCTTAAAATAGGTTTCATGTAGTCGCTAAATACAAAGAATGTGGCGCAGGCGGCGACAAATTCGCCGTGCAGAGCAATGCCGCAGGCAACGGAACCCATAGTAAGCTCGGCAACGCCGGCCTGTAAAAAGGCACCGCTGAAATCGCCTGGTTTAAAAATACCTGTTTTATCTAAAAAAGCCTGAGTGTTATCGCTATTCGAAAGATCTGCCGAGGAACAAATCATGTTTTTTTGGTTTTCTGCGAGCCAAGCTAAAACTGCGCCGGAGTTCACTCTTGTTGCAACGCCTTCTTTTTGAGGGACAACGGATAAGTCTAATACAGGGGCTTTGTTTTTTTGCCATTTCGCCAGTTCTTGCGCTAAGCTCGGGTAAGTTTGTTCCCATGTTTCAAGCCTTTGCTGCCAAGAATCGGCTTCTTTTTGCAATTCTTCCAAGCGGAGCTTAAAGGCTTCTTCTACTTCGGGCCAAATAACAAAAGGGTTTTCAGGGTCTCCGCCGAGGCTTTTTATTGTTTGGGCGGTAGAAGCTCCTGCTGCATCTATAGGCTGCCCGTGCGTTGAAACCTTGCTTTCAAAAGGCTTGTTTTCAGCATCTTTAATGCCTTTTCCCATAATGGTGTTGCCTATTATGATAACGGGCTTTTCTGTTTCGGAGTATGCTGCCGAGAGTGTTTTTCTGAGAGTGTCTATATCGTGGCCATCTATGCTATAAACCCGCCAGCCCCAGGCTTCGTATTGGGCGGCTACGCTGTGGCTCATTACTTCGCTTGTTGGGCAGGAAAGCTGAATATTGTTTGAGTCAAAATAAAATATGAGGTTTGAGAGTTTTAAATGCCCGGCTATGCGGCCAACGCCGTAGGCTATTTCTTCTTGAATGGTGCCATCGGATAAAAGACACACCGTTTTGTGTTCGAACAGCTTTCCGAAGCGATTTACCAAAACTCGCTCTGCTATTGCAGAGCCAAGAGCCAAGCCATGCCCCAAGCCTAAGGGACCAGAGGTGTTTTCTATGCCAGTTTCAACTTTTAAATCGGGATGGCCAGGAGTTTTGCTGCCTAGCTGCCTGAAATTTTCCAGATCGCTTAAACTTAACCTTTTTGTATAACAAAGTGCTGAATAGAAAACCGTGGACATGTGACCCGGATCCATAAAAAATCTGTCGCGAGTGCGCCAATATGGATCTTTGGGGTTAAATTTTAAAAATTCCCCGAATAGCACGGAAAAGAACTCTGCCGCGCCCATTGAGCCGCCCGGATGCCCGGACTTGGCTTTTTGTACCATCGCCGCTGATAAAACTCTGGCATTATCGGCAGCACGGTTGATTATCGTATTCTGCAAAACAAACCTCACAAAAGAGGTCTAAAATATAGAAAAAAAAAGTGGCGATGTCAAGGTAGTATTTCGGGAAAAATAAGCCCAATCCTTTTTTCTATAATTACCCCTCAT
Source organism: Candidatus Fibrimonadaceae bacterium (assembly GCA_031281155.1). Classification (GTDB taxonomy): domain Bacteria; phylum Fibrobacterota; class Fibrobacteria; order Fibrobacterales; family Fibrobacteraceae; genus Fibrimonas. Next base: position 10,891 of record JAITFT010000088.1, on the reverse strand, counting down.
GCGACAAAAATACTCGTTAGCACGTGTCCTGTTCATTTTTTTAATTGGAGGCCTTGGGGTTCAAGCATTTGCCTCGGAGAGAACGCCTACTATTTCGGTCTTGCCTTTTGCAGATAACAATCAAGCTGCGGCAAGTCAAAGCTATGGGAGAGTTATAGCCACAATGTTTAGCACCCATTTGCGAAATGAAACGAATTTTATTGTGCTCGAACCCGGCGTGCAACAAAAAGCCAGAGTTTTGCTCTCAGGGGAAGTTTCCGTTGTAGGCTCGCAAATTCAAATTGATGCAAGGCTGGTATCTGCAGCTACGGGAGATGTAGTGGTTTCGGAATATGCAGAGGTGAAATCACAAGCTGAACTCAGGGCTGAAATTTCCAAATTAGCAAAAGCAATAGAAGATAAATACCTGCGGCAATGGATGGGCGATTTGCAAATCATTGTTTTGCCAACAGAGGGCGAAGTCTATTTAAACGAACAGTTTGCCGGAAAATCAAGCCTTGCAAAACCGCTTCGTTTGGATAATATGCTAGAAGGCAAGTACTCCTTGCGAGTGCTTGCCGGCGGTTATCAAAAATACGAACAAGATATACAGGTAGCGCCTAGAACCTTGCAAAATGTTCAAGTGACTCTCCAAAGCTTGCCGGGAAGCATTCGCATAGAAAGCGAACCTTCCGAAGCAACGGTTTTTATAAACGGGCAAAATATGGGAAAAACGCCATACAGCCTCGCATCCATAGCGCAAGGAAATTACAATATAGAACTTCAAGCGGAAAACTTTAAGCCTTTCAAAAAAACGATAAATGTTCAATCTGGCCAACTTTCCGAATTAAAAGCAAAGATGGAAGTTATTCTTGGTTCCTTGTTTGTACAAAGCAATCCCCCAAATGCGCAAGTTTTTATGAACGAAAATTTTATGGGTTTAGCTCCTCTTCTTTTGGAAAACGTAAAACCAGGCACTACTCCTGTTGCGCTGCGCTTAAAAGATTTTTCCGAACACAGGGAAAATGCGAATATTTTACCTGGCAGAAAAACAGAAATAAACACAAGTATGAATCGCCAAACAGGAAGATTAACTATAGTATCTTCGCAGCATGGGCTTTCGGTTAAAATAGCCGGAGAAAGCGAAACTGTTTTGGAAGCACCATTTCATAAGCAAATTCTAAATGCAGGCGAATATAAACTAACCATCTCCAAGCCACGATACCACGATAACACATATTTCATTACCATAAAACCCGATGAAGAATTTCGTTTTGAAACCGAGCTTAAATTAAAGCCGGGGCGAATCTCTTTTGTCAAGGCAGATCAAATCCCAACGGATGTTTTTATAAACAACGAATATAAAGGAAAGGCAAGCGGAATGAATTTGGAAATCCCGGAAGGCGAACACGAAATTCTTTTGCGAAACTGGTTTAGTGAAAAAAAATGGAGAGTTCAAATTAATGCAGACGAAACCGAAACAATATCTCTGCAGGAATTTACGCAAAACTCTTCATTCTCGTGGTGGGGTGCTTTGGGAGCCGTATTAATAGCAATTCCTATTTATTTTGCGGGGCAAAGATGAAAATTAAATTACCTCTATTTTTAATATTGCTACTTTTTATACAAGGCTTTTGCGCAAATTTAACATATTATGGTCCAAGTGGTTACGCTTTTGTGCCAAATGGCTTTGTCGCATACGATTGGAAATATTCCGGATTTACAGGCGGTGAATTGGTGAGTTTGCAAAATGTGCGGCTATATCCAAAATACTTGGCATTCAGGTCTTCTTTTTTAGAAGAAAAACTGGAACTTTCTTTTTCGTCCGTAGGTTTATTTGTAAGTAGCGATGATGGTTATGGGCCTCAAAGGGTAGCAAACGGTTTATTGCCTGTTATCCCCGCAATAAAATGGAACATAGCAGACAAAAATGGAGATTTGGTTCGAGTAGGTTATTCTGTGGGCTACGTATTCGTTTATGGGACATATTTTAGCGTAACCACTCAAATTCGCACTCCCATTTTGCAACCGGAACTTACGCTTGTGGCTAGCTTGTGGACAGAACGGGGCTATGGGCTGGTTGGAAGTAAATTGCGTGGTGCCGATTTGCGCGGAAATCCTTTGCCCATTGCATTTACGGCGGAGGCCGGTTGGGCAAGCTCAATGGATTTAATGGGCAAAACCGAGGAATCCTTTATAGCATTTGGCTCAGAACTTAATTTGGGGAAAAATCTAATGCTTGTGGGTAACTATCGCAGAGACCCTTCAATATATTATAATTACGACGACGCAGGCAATAAGGAAAGTGAAAAGAAAGGCCAAAATACAAATGGAAAATGGAGCTTGAGGCTTGAGTTTCATTTTGATGGCATTAAAAGTGCTGGAGGGAAAGAATGAAATTTTATTGCCTGTTAGCATTGTTTTTACTTAGTATTTCCTTTGCTTATGCTGTGGAACGCATTGGGTCGCCTGTTTCGCCTTCGCTTTGGAATTCATACTTGCCTAATCCCACCCATCCTTCTTACGCTTCCAATTTGGGTGCCTTGCGAGAGGGGCGGCTTACATTCGGTTTTCAAGACTCAGCTTTAGCGCATTTGTCCCTTTCCGTTCCAGGTTTGCAAATTATTTCTGCCAATACAAGGTGGCAAACCACAGCCGATCAGTCGCGATGGTTTTATGATCAAAAACACGTTCACCTTGCAGAAAATGCTTACTATCGAGATTTATTTCTCGTGGCTGGCGGTGCGCGGCTTTCAAACATAATATCGTTGAAAAATTGGGATTTGGGAATAGGCGGAACTTTCAAAAACCTTGCAGTTGAAGATAAAGAAGCAAAAAAATATTGGAAAAGCTATATGCTTGGCGCAAGTTTTTCTTTGTCTGTGAATTCCTTTTTATTTTCTGGTTCTTGGGATAAATGCGAGCAACGCTATTTGCTGGCATATAGCGAACCGGGTGATTGGCAAGCCGGCTTTGAGCTTTACCATAATTTGAATGGCAATTATTCCTTTGGGGTGCAACCCGGAGCTGAATATACTTTTAATGAAGGCATGAAAGTTCATGGCGGATTTCGCTGGCAATTTGCTGAATCTCCCGAGAATAAGCTGCTTAGGCGCGTTGAATTCATGCTGAATTTAGGCGCAAGCATGAGATTTCGTCCTTTGCGAGAAAATGATCCGGAATGGCTTGCTCCTTTTATAACCCCGTTTAATTCCGCCATACTTTATGATTGGGAATTATCATTTGAATCCAATTTCGATGCAGGGTACGGTGCTTCTAACTGGGTAGTTTCCATATCCAAGTGGTTTTAATCCCTAACCGAGTTTGTGAGTTTCTCAAACTCTCTAAAATAATTTGGAAAGGTTTTATTAACGCAAGCAGGGTCTAAAATTGTTATTTCGGCTCCGCTTTTATGCGGTGAATTTAAGGAAAGCAGGCTGAAACACATTGCCATTCTGTGGTCTTTGTAGGTTTCTATTGTTGCTGGCAAAATTTTTTCCGGCGGCGTTATGCTTATTGAATCTTCGGTGCTTTCCACAATAGCGCCTACCTTGCGAAGCTCCGTTGCCATTGCGGAAATTCTGTCTGTTTCTTTTACTTTCCAACTGGCTATGCCCGTGATTTTGGTTTTGCCCTTAGCATAGCAGGCAACAGGGCATATTGTCATGGCGGCATCTGGAAAAAGCGTGGCGTCAACGGTTATGCCATTTAATTCTTCGCCCATTTCTTTTAAAACATCCAAAAATTTAACATCGCCTTGCAAACTGTCTTCTTCAAGACCTTTTACAAGTACGTTTCCTTTTGTTATCGCCGCTCCTGCCCAAAAATAACTCGCAGAAGAAGCATCGCCTTCTACATTAAAACTTTGAGCCTTGTATCTTCCCTTTTCAACTTTGAAACTTTTAAAATCATTATTTTCAACTTTTATTCCAAAGCGTTCCATTAAACGAACAGTCATATAAATGTATGGCTTTGATATTAACTCACCATCCACAATTATTTCCAAAGACTCTCTGCAATATGGAGCCGCTATTAAAAGCGCAGATAAAAACTGGCTGGATATATTTCCTTTTATTGAAACTTTACCGCCATTTAAACCTTTCGCTGCTATTAAAAGCGGTGGAAAACCAATGTTTCCCAAGTATCCAATATTTGCTCCCAAAGAGCACAAAGCATCAACTAAATCTTTTATGGGCCGCTCATGCATTCTTGGCTCGCCACGCAAAATATACTCGCCTTCGCCAAGGCATAAAACTGCCGCCAAAGAACGCATTGCGGTTCCTGCATTGCCTAAAAATAAATTTTCATTTTTATTTGCAAAATTCGCATTGGTCGCTTTGCCCAATCGTTCTAATGCATTGCGCATGTATCTAGTGTCTTCGCTTTCCAAAATTCCTGTAAAATTACTCCTTCCTTCTGCTAATGCGCCTAATAACAGCACCCTATTTGAAATGCTCTTTGAGCCGGGAAGCATTATCTCGCCACTGAAATGAGACGTAGGTTTTAATATCACAAAATTTCTCGCTGCAATATGCCTTGTTTCATTGTTAAATGTCTGTGCGGGGTGTTTTGGTAGAATGTTGGATTGTGGGTTGCCATTATTACTGCTGTTCCTCTTGCATTTATTTTTTGGAAAATTTTGAAAACTTCGTTTGCATTTTCAGGATCAAGATTGCCTGTTGGTTCGTCTGCTATTAAAAGGTAGGGATTGTGAATCATGGCGCGGGCAATAGCCGCTCGCTGTTGCTCGCCGCCAGAAAGCTCGGCGGGCAAGGCATTTTTTCTTTGCGAAATTCCAACCGTGCCAAGAGTTTCTAAAACTTTTTTTTTGATTTCGGTCTGCGAATAATCGCTACAAACCAAAAGCGAGAGAGCAACGTTTTCAAAGACTGTTTTATCGGATAATAATTTGAAATCTTGAAATACAATGCCGATTTTTCGCCTTAAAGCTTGAATTCCTTGCATGGATATTTTTTTACTGTCAAAATGTTCGTTGCCAAAATCAATCAAAACCTGGCCACTGCTTTTTTTATCGGGAAATTCATCCATATAAATCATTTTCAAAAGCGTTGTTTTGCCTGCGCCGCTTGCTCCTGTTAAAAAAACAAATTCGCCTTTGCTTATTTTCAAATTAACATTTGAGAGCGCAATATTGCCGCATGCATAAGTTTTTGAAACATGGAGAAAACTAATCATTTTAGAATAACCGCCAGCAATACCGCTACGTAATGGCAAATAGCAGCGCTTAAAACGAACAAATGCCAAATAGCGTGGTGATGATAAATCTTTTTATTCAGATAAAAAATAGAACCCAGCGTGTAAAGCCCGCCGCCAACTATAAGCAAAACAAGCACGGGTGTTGGCAACACAACAAAAAATTTATTTCCGCCAACAAGCAAAAGCCAGCCCATTGCGATATATATTAGCGTGCTGATAATTTTTAAACGACCGGTGAAGAATGCTTTAAAAATTATTCCAAACAGTACTAATGACCATTGTATTGAAAGCAAGGTTATGCCGAAAGCATCTAGCATATATATCAGCAAAAAGGGAGTATAAGTGCCGGCTATTAAAAAATAAATTGAAATGTGGTCAAGGGTGCGGAGTATTCTTTTTGCGTATTCGTCTCGCGTGCTGTGGTAAAGGGTGCTGCATGAAAAAAGCATTAAAAAGCAAAAGGCGTAAATGGTTGCGCCCACAATGCCGGGTACATTGCCTGTATCTGCTCCAATAGCGGAAAGCACCGGAATGCTTGCAATACCAAACAAAATTCCAATCCCATGCGTTAAGGCATTCGCCATTTCGCGGCGCAATTCTTTTAGAGAACTCAGTTCCACAGGGGTAAGATAGAAAAATAATTTTCAGCGAAAGACACTCCGCAAACACAGCAGGGTCAGTCCCGCAACTAAGACGAAAAATCGTATTTTTTATTAAGTTTTGTCGATAGTTTTCGGTGTTTGTGGCATTTTAACACTTAACACAGGAGAAAACACCATGCCAGTCACTCAAAACAACCAATCGGCTTTGCCGCTTGCCACGTGCCTTAAGGTAGGCAGTTTCACTAAAAACGCCAATAATCCTAACAAGGAGTCCGTTAAAACGGAATTTTACGAGATGGAGCTTGACGACCAGAAGAGCCAGGTCTTTACCCTTTTCGAGAGCAAATCCCACATCTTTTTAGATAGAATTTGTTACTTTCTCTGCAAAGGAGAAAAGTTTACAATGCGCCAATCATCATACCGCCCTATTTTTAGTTAAATTATGAAGTTGCGCAACAAGCACCATTATTTACTATATTCCCCTGCGATGCGTAAACAAAAAATGCCAAATGGCGGTGATACTCGCCCCCCAATAGAAGGGCGCAAGGTTACCTCTGTGTTCAGGGCAACAAAGCAAGGCCCGCACTACCGCCCCGGCAATGTGCGAACAACCCTGCTTCTAATGCGGGTATTTTGGCAATGGTTTATTAATATGCCAACAATGCTGAAAATGCGCAAGGCATACAAGCTTAGGAAAAAAAACAGAAAGGCCGGCGATGATATTTCCGTGATTTTTTACTCCGATAATCTAGATGAGCTGAATGGCATATCTAACAGCCTGCGCTCGGTGGTTCCGTATTTAAGGGCGCAAGGCAAAAAAGTGCAGTTGTGGGGGAATGCGTTTAATACCAGAGTTTGCGGTGTTGTAGAAGACCATTACGTTGTGCTTTTCCCCCGTGCGGCAAGTATGGAGCAGCTTGGCTATGCCGATAGCGAGTTGGCTATCCCTCAGCTTTCTTATGTGCTTAGGTTCCTAAAGCGTTACCCCGCAGATTTAATGGAGCTTGAAACCCCAAGCCCTGGTGCGTGGCTAGTTGGTCTTGCCGCTAGAATAATAGGCGTTCGCGTAATAAGCCACTACCGCACCGATGTCCCAAACTACACCCGCTCTCTAGTAAAAGAAGCCTGGATGCGCCGCTACGTACTCTGGCTCATGCGCGTATTCTATCAAAACACCGCCCCGGTAATAAGCCCCTGCGAAGCCTATCGCGAAATTTTAGAAAACGAAATAAAAATGAAAACGAAAGACATAAAGGTATTGCCCCGCGGCATTCCGCTGGAGAACTTCTGTTTTCCCCTATCGGGAGGGGTGCCGAAGGCGGGGTGGGTTTCATCTGACTTAAAGGTTTACCCGACTTTTCTTTACGTTGGTCGTATTTCTGCGGAGAAAAATATAGCGTTTTTGGAGAGGTTGTGGAGGGAGTTTTGCAAAGAGAATGGTAAGGCGGAACTTGTTTTTGTGGGGCATGGCTGGTATTTAGATACGCTTAAAGAGCATTTGGAAGATCATTCTAATGTGCGTTTTGAAGGCGTGAAAACCGGCAAGGAGCTTGCTGAGTTTTATGCTAATGCGAGTTTCTTTTTGTTTCCCAGCGGAACCGATACTTTTGGCAACGTTGTTGTTGAGTCCATTGCTTCCGGAACTCCGGTGCTTGTTACCGATAAGGGCGGGCCAAAAGATATTGTGAATAATGCGAAAGAAAAATGCGGGTGGGTTTTGCCTTTTGACGATTTAGGTGAGTGGAAAAAGCAGTTAAATAAATGCTGCGAAACATTTGGAACGCCCGAATACCAACAGATGCGCGAACATTGCGTGGAGCATAGCAAAAACTATACGTTAGAAAAAATGACAGCCGCTCAATGGGATTTTTTTAAGTCCATACTTTGAATAGCTGCGCCGCTTGCGCCTTTGCCGAGGTTATCGAAAACAACAGTTATTTGCCCGTGCTCCTCGTGCCCGAAAACAAAGATTTTTGCGTTGTTGGTGTTGTTGCAAATGGTTGGATCTAGCACGGCAGGGTTTTCGCTGGCAGGGACAACGCTTACAAATTCGCTGCCTTTGTAATAGTTGGTTAAAAAATCTCTCAATTCAGCAAAGGAGTTTATGCTGTTTAGCATATTTGGAAACAGGCTAACCGTTACCGCCATGCCTTGATAGTAAGGCCCTAGAATAGGGTTAAACAAGGGTGGTTTTTCAAGTCCTGCGATTTTTTGCATTTCTGGCAAGTGCTTGTGGCGCAAGCCGAGAGCGTAGGGTTTTGAGGCAAGCACAGATTCCGATTCAAATTTTAACCCGTTAAAATTTTCCCTAAAATCTGCAATCATTTTTTTTCCACCGCCGCTGTAGCCAGTTAAGCTGTAACAGAATAAATTTTCATTTCTTTTTATTATGCCTTTTGTCACAAGCGGATAAATTGCGAGCAAAAAACCTGTGGAGTGGCAACCCGGGTTTGCAATTCGTTTTGATTTTAGAATTGCCTCTTTGTGTTCTAGAGATAACTCCGGAAGCCCGTAGGCCCAATCTGCGTTGGTGCGGTGCGCTGTGCTTGTGTCTATAACAATGGTGTTGGGGTTATTTACAAAAGATGCCGATTCTTTTGCAGCATCGTCTGGCAAGCATAAAAAGGCGATGTCTGCGGCATTCAAGAGTTCCGCTCTGCGAGCGGTGTTTTTGCGAAGCTCCGGCTCTATCTCCAAAAGTTCTATATCTTTGCGCACAAGGAGTTTTTCTCTAATTTGCAAGCCTGTTGTGCCTTCTTGCCCGTCTACGAAAATTTTTTTTGTCACTCGTCTTCTTCTTGCTCCGTAATGCTAAAGTAATCTATTTCGCTAATTACAACTCTGAACGATATATAATCACTCGCATCGAGTATAAATTCAAGCCTTGGATCTGTTGGAAAGCGCCTTTCAATAGTGCTAAAAGTATTGTGACTAGAGCCTTTGCGGACTCTTTCAGCAGCAGGCGGACAGTTGGGCGGCCCGCTTGGGTTATTCGTTTGATAAGGGAATATATTGTGGAAGCAGTCGTTTGTCCATTCCCAGTAGGCGCTGTTTGTTACTATAAAGCCTGGGTATGCTGCATATTCCCATTCAGCCTCCGTTGGCAGTCTTATGGCGTTTTGATTTAAACCCATCAATATTGATAATGTTCTGCCAAAATTTACGGCGTTGTTCCAAGATGCTCCCTCAATGGGCAGAGTATCGTTTCTCACGACTTTTGCGGGATTGGTTCCCAAAACTGCTCTATATTGCCCTTGAGTTATAAGGTTTTTAGAAATCCAGAAACGATCTAAAGTGACCGGTACTGGGCCATGTACGTGTGATTGGTCTGGAGCTCTTTGCCATTGTATTCCAAAAAAATTTTCAGAATTATGGCTACTGCTTGAGCCATTGGAGCTGCTAGATAGAGCTTCGCTGGAAGATGAGCTTCTGTCTCTAACAGGAGGCGGGCTATCGTCTGCATTGTCGAAAAAACCGCCACAAGCCAGTAGCGAAAGGCATAGCGCTATGATGCTGAAATAGATATACTTTAGCATAATGGTATAATGTAGAAAATACTAGAACGCAGTGATTCTGGAGCGATGTAAAGCAAATGAGCAGAACCTTCAGAAACTCTTTCGATGGCTTTGGCTCTTTCTATAGGGTCTAAAAGTCCATTTATAGTTACCGCACTTGTTATACCGAGCTTTTCCAGATTATCAACTTGGTCTTTCATTAAACTTTGTAGAGGGCTGATTACAACGGTTAGTCCTCGTTCATTTTCTCCGCTCATTAATGCAGGAACTTGAAAAGTAACCGATTTCCCACCACCTGTAGGAAACATAACTAAAAGAGATTTTCCTTTAACTGCCAAATCGGCAGCTTTTTCTTGCAGTGGTTCGCCAGCATATTCTCTATCCCGTTTTCCAATCCACAACATTCTTCTTCTTGCTGCAGAACTTAACGCCAACCTTGATAATCTTTTTCGCATTGCGCTTGTTTAAACCCTTATAAGCAACAGCATAGCCCTTTTCCTCAATCTGCTTCAATGCACTCGCAACACTCTTGTCTTTTTTAAACTCCATTATATAAACATAATCGCCAAACTCAATAACGGTATCCACGCTACCCAAAGCACTGTGCACTTCAACATTGCAACGCACTCCAAGCATATTCAAAATATTCACTACCGCAAACTCAAAATAATATTCCTTTATCTTGGATATCAATGTATAATCAACTTTCTGCAAATAAATTTTCAACACCTCCATAAATCTTTTCACATTGCCCGTTTTCAAAGCCTCTGTCAATTCCAATCCATAATTATCGCTATCCGTATTGGCTGAATTTCCAAAATAGCTTGCCAAAAATTTTGCGAAGGAGCTCTTAATCTCACCATTAGGGTAATCAAGCGTGTACACAACATTCTCTTTGTCGTAGCTAGATATGGTCAAGTAACCTGCTTGGTAAAGCAATGGAATTAAGGCAAGCGAATCTTTGTCGTATTTAGCAAAAGACTCTGCGCTTATTCTTTGTTTTTTAAAGTTAAGCAACCCGTCTGGCTGCTGCTTTACATAATCAACCAAAAAACTCGGCGTTCCTGTTTCAGACCAGAACGGCTTAAAAGCAAAACGATTTATAAAATGCTTTATTATGCTCGTAGGGTTATATACGGAAACACTGTCGCTGGAAAAATGATAACCATTGTAATAGCTTTTCAATCTGGATAGATATTCTTCTTTTGTTTTCATACCCAAATATTTAAAGCCTTCATCAATTTCTACATCAAAATTCTTTTCCAGTTCTTCTTGCGTTATTCCGCACAGAGCGCAAAAATTTGGGTGCATGGAAATGTCTTCGGGTTGGTTCATTCCGCTGAATAAACTTACCTGCGAAAATTTTGTGACTCCAGTTATGAATACGAATTTTAAATACCTATCGCAGCCTTTGAGAACCTTGTAAAACCCCTGCAATTCTTTGCGGATAGCATCATGGTTTTCAGGAAAGTGCAAAGTATCCAATAGAGGGCAGTCGTATTCATCTACAATAACAACTACTTCACCCTTTTTTGAATAAAGAGCAATTATTAAGTCGGAAAACTTATTGCTTATGTC
>JAITFT010000085.1 GCA_031281155.1 Candidatus Fibrimonadaceae bacterium | reverse complement strand
AAACAACCCTGTGGCATGGAATATTATGAGGGTCTGAATTTCCGTGAAGAGCAAAGCCCACTTGGCGACTGCATCTTGGGTAACCAGATAAATGCGCAACCGTACCGTAGCTTGCCACTTTGCCCTTGGGATTTTTTTTTACAACTGCGTGCATTGCTTTGAACATTGCTGTGGAAGGTAGAAAAATAAGTTTGAGCTTGCTCGTGTAGAAGCCGGAGGCTATGGCAAACTAATCCATTTAAGCCTCCATTTCTGCTTCAATGTTTTTGACTATTGATGCCAATTTATCTATGAAATAGCCAGCTTCAGCTCGAATTATATCTTTATCCTGCTCTTTTCCGGCTGTTTCCAATAATAACGCATGCTCGGAAAGTTTTTTCTCTCCGATATTCGCCAAATTGCTCTTCATCGCATGGGTATGCACGGCAAACAGGCGCAAATCCTCGTCTGTTGCTTTGTCTAAATTTTTGAAAGTAGCCTCTATAGACTCCAAAGCCTTTTTAGCATCCTGCACAAAAATCGCAAGCAAAGTGAAATCAACTTCAATTGTTTGCTTATCGCGTATTAATCTATTCAAAGTTTCATTCAAATGTCTGGTATCAATGGGCTTTGAAATAAAATCATCAAAATCATTTTCTAGAAATATTTCAGCCTGGCCTGCCACAGCGTTGGCTGTCAATGCAACAATAGGATACGTATATCCCATCTCCCTAAGCCGTTTGGTTGTTTCTATGCCATCCATTTTCGGCATCATGTGATCCATAAATATAATATCATATTCATTGCCTGCCTTGACTTTTTTTATCGCTTCAAAACCGCTGGAAGCAGTCTCAATTTTTAATTCATAAGGCTTCATTAAAACTTTTGCTATATACAAGTTCATCTCCACATCATCTACGACTAAAACTTTGCCATAAGGCATGGACTCGCGCGTAACAAGCGGCTTTTTTACTTTTTTAAATAGGTCATTAAATTTATGCCGCAAGAGCTTTTTTGCCAAACCTTTGCCCAGCACTCTGAAGCTTGCAACCTTTTGCGGCAGGCGCATGGTAAAAGTCGAGCCTTTGCCTGGTTCGCTTTCCACAGTGATTTCGCCCTTCATCATTTGAACGAGCCGCTTTGAAATATTCAAGCCAAGCCCCGCACCTTGAATCAGACGATTTGCTTCCAAGTTAAAGCGAGCATATTCGCAAAACAATCCTTTTATCTGTTCAGCGGTCATGCCTTGCCCTGTGTCGCGTACGCTGAAAACAAGCATTATATTTGAATCATTTTCGCCCGGCTCAACGGCAACCGATAAGGTGATGATGCCGCTTTCTGTGTATTTAAAAGCATTGGATAGCAAATTATTCAAAATTTGTTTAATACGCAATTCATCGCCAATTAATTCAGCCGGTATGTTTTCATCTAAATGCAGTTTAAACTCTATCGGCTTGTTATCTGTCCGTGTCATATTCAATTGCACTGCATCATGAATCAAGCTTGCAAAACTATATTGCTCAAGGCGAATGTCCAGTTTGCCAGCTTCTATTTTCGACAAGTCTAACACATCGTTAATCAAGCGCAAAAGCAAATTGCCGGCTAGGTAGATTTTTTCAAATTCCTCAAGCGTTTCTTTTGGAATAGCCTCATTGTGCATATTAATTTCAGCAAGCCCCAAAATGGCATTCATTGGAGTGCGTATTTCATGGCTTATGGCAGCGAGGAATTTGCTCTTTGCTTTATTGCTTGCTTCGGCAATTTCCGCTTTGCGCATTTCATTGAGCATTGCCTTGTGCGCTCTTAAATCTCTGATATATCCTGCGATAACATCTTTTTCATCGTATTTAACGCGAACAAGCGTAAATTCGCATGGCAATGGTTCTTCCATTTTTTTGCACATCCATTCTGCGCTGAGCTGGCCCTCATCAAATACCTTTTCAAACATTTCAGCCACCATTTCTCTAGATGCCCTTCCGCATGGCTGCTTTTCTGGCAAAAATTCAAAAAACCTGTTTATGAATTCCTGCTTATCAGATAAATCGAATAACTTCACAGATTCTTGATTGCACTCAAGAACATTAAAATCTCTGTCAATCAAAAAACAGGCTAGCGGCGAAGTATCATACATAATTTGCATACGCAAATTTGCCTCATATACTTTTGCAATCGCTGCTCTTTGCATCTTTAAATCATATTGGTACGCTGCAACGAAAAAATCATTTTCATAAACTATGCGCACAAGCGTAATTTCGCAAGGCCTTATTTCGCCTTTTTCTGTTTGATGCAGCCATTCAAAACAAAAAAAACCTTCATCAAATGCTTTATTCACATACTCAACCGCTAATTCTCTTGACTTTCTTCCGTTTGCCTGATACTCCGGCGAGTAATCAAAAAAACTTTCCAAGAATTTTTTTCTGTTTGAAAACTCAAATATTTTCATTGCAGCTTGATTACAAGCGGCTAGCTCTATATTCCTGTTTAATAAAATACAAGAATACGGCGAAGAATCAAACATGTACATAGTATATGTTTTCAATTTCTTTTTTGTTACAATGCAACGCACAATAGCAAAAGCCAACAGACCTATAATGCACAATAATAGCGCAGTTTCCATGAAATTCCCCTCCATTTTTCACCTCTTGCGAGCTTGCGCTCGAGGCTCTAATTATAATATAGAAAAATGAAAAACTTTCATCGGACAACAATGGCGTTTACTATATTAACACTGCGATGATGATAGAACTTTTAAAAAGCAAAATTCATAGAGCCACAGTAACTGATGCTTGCCTAGATTACGAAGGCTCCATAACCATAGACAAAGAGCTTATGCAGGCGGCTGGTATTTTTGAACACGAAAAGGTGCATGTGCTAAACCTGAACAACGGAGAACGCTTTGAAACTTATGTAATCGAAGGCAAAGCAAAATCCGGCACTATATGCCTTAACGGGGCAGCTGCACGGCTGGTTCAAAAAAACGATTTGGTTATAATAGTGGCATATATATTCATGCCCCCTGAAAAGGCAAAAAGCTGGAAACCGTGCATTGTCAAAGTGAACTCAAAAAATAAAAAGCTATGAGGCCCTCCAAAGCCATCTTGCTTTCGCTTCTGAGTTTTGGGCTTCTAGCGCTAGCTTTGCCACCAAAGCCTCTCGGTCCGGGCGCGTTGGTGTTCTTAGCGCCATGGTTTTACATGCTGAAAAGAACAAATCAAAAAACAGCCCTCTTATCCAGCTTTCTAGGGGGCTTTCTATTCAACGCAATTAGCGTTTACTGGCTTTACCACGTAGGCGCTGTGGCACCAGCAGCACTTATATTTTCCGGTATTTTTTTGTTGGTTTCTTTTCTCAGCCTCTTTACCTTGCTTTGCTCTTATGTTTTCATTAAGCTCAAAGATATTCGTTTGGGAAAATTTTCTGCACTCTGGCTTTTCCCGTTTTTTTGGGCAGGGCTTGAAGTTCTGCAAACAAAAGGCGATTTGAGTTTTCCCTGGCTTTCCATTGGTCTTGTTTTTGGAAACAGCCTTGAACTTATGCAAAGCTTTGCCCTGTTTGGAGTTTTTGGAGTTTCCGTTATAATAATAGTTTCAAATATGTGCTTGGCAGAAGCCTTCACTCAAAAAAAACTGGCCCTTGTGCCGCTCGCAATAGCCGCTTTGCTTTATGCCGGAGGCTTTGCCGCAATAAAATACAATGAACAATTTAAAAAAGAAAGCAGCAATTTAGTGGTTGCCGTTGTGCAACCCAGCATTCACCAAACAGAAAAATGGAGCAGAGCCTATTACGATTCTGTTATGCAGCAAACCTGGGATTTATTTAAAACCTTAGATCCCAGCAATATAGACTTAATTATTTTTCCGGAAACAGCTATCCCTAACTTTATAAATGCCAGCTATAACGAACAAGATTACCTATACGATTACGCTGTGAAAAACAACACGGCCATAGTTGTTGGGGCTTTAAACAGAGTTAGAAACGATAAGCGAAAGAAAAGGTTTGATATTTATAATTCAGCTTTCCTTTTTAATTCCGGTTATCCCTTTCTGGAATACAGAAAAATACGCCTTGTGCCCTTCAGCGAAAAAATGCCTTTCGATGATATATTCCCAATAATTAATTATGTGGATTTAGGGAGCGGCGATTTTAGCGAAGGCGATAGTCTTTCAATATGGCAGCCCGGCAATTTTAGCCCTCTTATATGCTACGAAGCAATTTACAGCAGCATTTTGAGAAAGGCAAAGCGGCGGGGCGCAAAATTTATAGCGAATATAACAAACGATGGCTGGTTTTATACAAGCCCCGGCCCTTATCAGCACTTTAATTTGGTGAGGGCACACGCTGTGGCAAACGGAATAGGCGTTATTAGAGCGGCAAATACGGGAATCAGCGCCTTTATTGAGGCGAATGGCAGGATAGTTGAGGAGACAAAGCTTTTTGAGAAAAGAATAATCACTGGCATTGCGCCAACCGAAACTCGTTTTACCCCTTATTCGATAATTGGGGGTTATATTGAATTAGCATTGCTCGCTTTTTTATTGTTGGTGCCAATTCTTTTATTTACAAAACGACAAAATGCAAAAATGGCCGTTAGCAAAAGCTAACGGCCACTTACATTATTTTTTTGTAGGGGCTTTCTTTTTAGCCGGCGCTTTTTTAGCAACCACTTTTTTAGCAACTACTTTTTTTGCTACCACCTTTGCTACAACTTTTTTTGCTACAGCTTTTTTCGCAACTGGCTTTTTGGCAACTGGCTTTTTGGCCACTACTTTCTTAGCTACTGCTTTTTTGGCGGGTGCTTTTTTCGCAGCGGGCTTCGCAGCTACTGCTTTTTTAGCGGGTGCTTTTTTCGCAGCGGGCTTTTTGGCTGCTGCTGGTTTTTGAATGACAGTTTTTGTTGCCATTAGGAGTACTCCTTGTTTAGTTGTGAATGTTAATGTAAATATACATTTTTTTTTTCAAAAGAGTAACAAAAAAAATGCATTTTTATTTTTTTTTCATTTTTATTTTTTTGAAAAATTATTTTTCGCTCGTCCATTTTTTATAATCGCTAAAAGCATTCACTCCTGCTTCCCAAAAATTTGCAAAATTTTTTGCGAAAGGCGGGAGTTTAAATGGATGCATTTTCAAAATATCGTGCATCACAAGGACTTGCCCGTTGGTTTCTTTCCCAGCGCCAATGCCGATAGTTGGCGTGTTTATAGCCTGCGAGATTTTTTTTCCGAGTTCACTTGGAATATGTTCCAGAACAATTGCACAAGGAAGCAGGCTGTCCAAAATTTTTGCCTCAGCAAAAATTTTTTCTGCTTCCTCTTCGCTTTTCCCAACTTGCTTAAAACTTTTTGCAGTTTGAGGAAGCAAACCTAAGTGCCCAATTATATCTATCTCTTTTTCCCTGAGCGCTTTAAGAGAGTTCAAAGGAAGCCCTTCTATCTTTACTGCATTCGCTCCTGCTTCTATTAACCTCTCCGCATTCTGCACAGCGATTTTTGGTTCTGCATCTGAACCAAAAGGCATATCGCAAACTATGTAACTATTTGGCGCACCACGCTTTACAGCATTAGTGAATAAGCACATCGCTTCCATGGTTATAGCAGCAGTTCTATCGAGGCCAAGCATAACATTGGCAGCGGAGTCGCCAACAAGAAGCATATCTATCCCCGCTGCCTCTGCCATTCTGGCAAAAGCGGCATCGTAAACAGTAACCATGGAGATGGCCTGCCCACTCCTTTTCATTTGCCTAAACTCAGATACCCCTAACATGCTAATCTCCTCGTTTCCAAAACCCAATCCCATGAGCGTAGATTTTCAAGAGTACCTGCGTGTGCGCGCAAGTGCCCAACGAAAAAACTTTCTATTCTTTGCCATGAACCTTGTTGCAAATCGTTTTTTCCTTTCGCAAAGCTCCCAAGTTCTTGCAAGAAAAGAGAATCGTAAGATGATTCTCTCGCTCCAAGACAGTCAGAGCATATCGCTCCGCCCAAAGCTGGCCATAAATCTGCCGGGCCGTGCAAAAGTTCCCGCTCGCATTGCCCGCATTTTGAAAGCATGGGAGCGTAGCCTAAAATATCGCATAATTTTTGTAGCCAAAGAGAAAGAGAATTTTCTTTTACAGAATGTAACTCTAAGTATTCCAAGTTGTTAAGCAGCCATTTAAATTCTGCAGCAGCATGAGATTCATCTCTTCCGAGCTTGAGCATTATTTCTGCCATAAATTGTGCTAAGGCTAAATTCTGCAAATTGGAACGCATTTTTGGAAAATAATTTCGCAAACAGACTTCTTTTGGGATTATAAGCGAGCTGGCTTTGTGTTTATTGTAGCGAATTTCTATTTCGCTATAGGCAAGAGGATCTATGCCGGCTCTAAATGGAGAATTTTTAGCCTTTGCTCCCTTTACCAAAAGCGATAAAATTCCAAGATCGGGACTCAAAGCTTTGACTATCCATGAGCTATCACTATAAGCATAACGGTGCAAAACGATTATTTGGGTTTTCATATCACCCTGGAGGCCAGTAGAGCATCCTTTTTCCTAGAACGTGTAAATGCAGGTGGTTAACTGTTTGCCCGCCATCTGTTTTGCAGTTTATCACAAACCTCGCACCCTTTTCTTCGCAACCCTGCTCTTTTGCAATTTTCTGTGCTTGAAACAGCAAATGCCCAAGCAAAGCAGAATCATTTTGCTCTGCATCCATTATTGTGCTGATATGTTTTTTGGGCACAACCAGAAAATGAACGGGGGCTTGCGGCACAATATCCTTGAAAACCATCACTAAATCATCTTCGTAAAGAACCTCCGCAGGAATTTCATGATTTACGATTTTACAGAATAAGCAGTCTTGCATAGGGGTAATGTAGAAAATACTAGGCTACTCCACCGTAAAATCAATGCTGGTGGGAACACCCGGCAAAGACAGCGTTGCGAGCCGCCATTCTTCTACGCCGGTTGGCCTGACAACAATCCCCAGCTGGTATTGTCCGGGGGGTACGGTGTTGGGCATGGTGATATTATTTATCGTCTGACCGCGATATCCTGACCCAGGATTTAACGTATTCCAATTTATGTCTCTGATAACTTCCACTATTTCGCCGTTATTATCAACTAACGCCACTCCCAATCGCCCGCCAGGAAACGCTTCAACTCCTATCTTCCTTGTTCTTACGGCAACAGAAAATGCTTCGCCATGTGATACGGAAACTTTGTCATCAACAACATTAAATATTTCTAACGATAAACCGTAACCACCGCCTGGACTTACACCTACATATGGATTAACAGTTAATTCAACTGTGTTTTGAATACCTGAATTTGCCAGCGTAACAATTTGCCAGTCTCCGTCATTAGGTTTGATGACAATTCTCAAATTGTATTTTCCTGCATTTACAGAATCTGGAACATAACAACTTATATTAACTGTACGAGTCCCTGCAGGGTTTAACGAATTGAAGCTACTCGTGGCTCGGCTATTCATGCCAATTATTTCAACAATTTCGCCGTTGTTGTCAACTAACGCTGCGCCAACATGACCACCTGGGAAAAAACCGATGCTTCTTAGATTGGCATTAACATTAAACTGTTCATTTTGATTTACTGAGTTTTTTTCGGGAGCAAAGGCAAGTAATGCTAATTCGTTGCTGCTTGCTCCGCCTTTATCGGGTTTTATATTTATGATCATGCCTTGATTGTGATTCCAATGACCGTTGTCGGTGTTCAGTGCATTAAGAAAAAACCAGCCGTCATTAAATCCGTTCCAACCCCAGTTGATATGAAACCTGCCTGTATTATCGTATCCATCTATTACAAAAGCGTGGTCAGACATTTCATTTTCTCCAAAATAAAATACTGGCAAACCCGCATCTAACTGTTCCCTTATTTTTGTTTCCCAATCATCATCATTATACCATCTACGCTCAAGCCGTTGAATGCTTCTGTCGTATCCAAAAAAAGTCGTTAATCCTCTGGTGAGAGGTGGAGTACTTACAGCACCGCCTGTACCATCAGGACCAAAATGCATTCCTATGCCTATTGCCATATACCTGAATAGTGAGGCCACGGCATTTCGTTGTTGTTCAGTGCCGGGATTAGCGTTTGTATAAGTATTGAGCATATTATTCCAATCAAAATGGATACTATCAAAATTCACAGACGGCACATCAACTCCGTTTGATGTATATGGCTCGTTCTGTCCGCTGCCCTGTACTGGATGCCTGTGAAAATACATTATTTGAGCTATGGCAACTCCTACACAGCCACCCCTGCTTTGCCCTGGGAGCATATCTCTATATGGACTGCCTTGACCCCATTTCGTTTGTGTCAACGGCCCAACGATACCCGGCGTAGTGCCATTTCCATTGCTTGAGCTACTGGGCTCCTCTACATTGCTCGAACTGCTAGGCTCCTCTACGTTGCTTGAACTGCTAGGCTCCTCTACATTGCTTGAACTGCTAGGCTCCTCTACATTGCTTGAACTGCTGAACACATCTATATCGCTATCAAAAACATCCTCAAAGCTATGCTTGCCGCAAGAAACTAAAAACAGCAACGCCGCTGCTAACAC
>JAITFT010000068.1 GCA_031281155.1 Candidatus Fibrimonadaceae bacterium | reverse complement strand
GTACAAAGCGCCAGTTTTCAAGGTATTGCGGCATTCCGTTTCCGAGCTTGAGCATATGGCTCTTTTGCTTCCTTTTTACATTTTGAAGATTCGCAAGGAGCTGGAGAGGACCAAGGATTCTGAGAAGCGGAAGGCTTTGTCGAAGAAGCTGGAAGATTATGTTGTGGAAATAAGCCGAGTTCTTAAGAAGTGCGTTCGAAATAACTATATTACCGATAGAGACGCGGCTATGCTTCTCCGTAGGTTGCTGAGCATGAATTTGGAGCTTTACGGTGGTTATCGCGAATTCAAAGAGGTGAATATGAACAAGAGATTGGAAAAGCTGGTGGATCCTGATTTCTGCGAGAGGTGGGATAGGGCTATTGCAGAAAAAGCGGCAAAAGCAGCGAAAAAAGCGGCAGAGGTTGAAATCAAAGCTGAGAAGCGAGGCTTAAAGCGAGGCCTCACCCAAGGCATTATTGAAACAGCTAAGTCTATGCTTAAAGAAGGATTGGACTTTGCGCTCGTAGCTCGCATAACTAAGTTGCCAAAGAAGCAAGTGATGGCGCTGAGGTAGCTTTATCTGAGCCTAGGTGGTTTGGTTAGGATTTTGGATATCAACGCTTCAATTTTAAAAAACTAAACAAAGCCTCTCTCTCTCCCTTGCTCAATCCTATAAACAAAGCATTTGCCGCAAACACTGCGACAAAAGCAGAACAACATGCTAGAAAGCCCTGCCAACCGCTCAGTTTTAGGCTAATGTAAAGCGGAAGCAGCATGGAAATTGCCCCTACCGCTAGGCATTTGAGCAGAGATTCGTTGAGTAGGCGGCGAATGGAGAAGCTAGTGAGTCTACGGAGCGTTAATGTAGCGAAAATTACCCTGAAAAAATTTATGAAAATGTGCGAGCATATATAGCCAATGGGGGAAAATTGCAAGCCGAAATATGCGAGAGGAAAAATGAGCATAAGCATAAAGCTGTCTATTGTGCGGAATCTCTTGTTTTGACCAGTGGCAATTATTCCATGCCAAACAGGCCAAAAAGCAATCCACAGCAACATATTTATAATAGCCAACTGGCAGAAAATACCAGCATAGTCGGGGACTGTTTTTAACCATAAACTCAAAACAAAATCCATTTGCAAGGCAAGAGGAGCTAAAAACATAAAAGAAAGGAAAAAGCAGATTTTGCTTGAGCGGACTACTAATTCGTAGAATCGCTCAATTTTGCCAGCGGCCAAGGACTTTGTTATCTGCGGAGCTATAGCTTTAACAAAATTGTTTGTAAACTGATTTGCCGCTCCTATTACCTGCATAGAAATGCCGTTTGCCGCATTAAGCAAAACGCCATAAAAGCGGTTTATCAAAATGATCCCGCCTTGTGTTGTAAAAATATAAGAAATGCCTCCTAAAAATTCATAGCCGCTAAATCCCATTCTTTCCAAAAACATCTTTTTATCCCAAAACCACTTAAAATGCGTCTCCTTAAAATTCCTGTGGCAATAAATTCCATAAAAAGCCGCCATAATTATGTAAACAGCAAATAGCAGAACGGAATAGAATTTTAATTTGTCGAAAGGCGCAAAGCCGAGAGCAATGGCAACGGCAAGCTTGAACACTGTTTCTGCGATTCCTGCGTAGGCATAGATTTTCATTCGCTCGTGGGCGTTAATTGCAACCATATAGGGCATTTGCAAAATGCCTATGCAGGCGGTGAAGATTGTGAATTGGTAAACGAAATTAGCAGCTTCCATTCTTTCTGGCGGTATAACAAGCTGCGTATTCAAAAACCACAAGCCAACCGTTTCGCCCAAAATTAGAATTATGAGCGCAGTGAAAATGTGGATTGTCATGCTTAAGCTGAAGCTTTGCCTTAGCTTCTCAAAGTCTCCTTTCCCCAAATCGAATGTAAAGAACCTACTTGTTGCGCCGTGCATGGTATTTTGAATGAAACTGAACAAAACAATAACGCTGCCAACAATGTTGTAGATTCCGAAATCGTTTACACCCAATTGTGCCAGCACTTCGCGGGTTGTGTAAAGTCCTACGCAGAGGGTTAGGATGCTGCGAAAGTAGAGAAACAGCGTGTTTTTTGCTATGCGCTTATTGGCTGTGGAGTTATGGTTTTCCATTGTTTCTATATCACAGCATACAATACGGTTTCTGATAAGTATGGCGGACTCATATTATACCTAACATAAAGCTTATACTCTGGCACCAGTTCATGAATCCATTCCGCAATGCGAACCATATCTTCGTTTGAGTGGTAAATACAAATGGCAAGCTTTGGTTTATCTCGTAAAATTGTTTCTTTTGCTCCAATCAAAGCATTAAGTTCGCTGCCTTCAATATCCATTTTTATGAAAGTAACTTTCTCTTGTAAATGCAAACCGTCTATTGAGCAAACTTTTATGCTAATTTCACCTTCAACTCCTTTTGGAGTCTCGGAGACAATGCCAAGTACTCCGCTGCCTGAAAAATATAATTCTCCTTCTTTATTCCATGCTCCTGCGTTGATTAGCGTAAATTTACTCTCAGAGAATTTATTTTCTAAAATTCTATAATTTTCAGGCTCAGGCTCGAAAGCTATAATACGTTCATATTCCATATTTGGCAGTTTAAGAAATTCCTCAATAGTATCGCCAGTGAATGCTCCGCAGTCTATCAGCACTTCGTTTTTGCCGTAACTAAAAAATGAGTTTGCGAAATAGTTGCCTGGATTGCACTTGGGAAAGCCAAAAAATTCATACTTGCTACTTTGCCTACGCTCCACAATTTTCAAATATGTCTTTTTACTTTCTTCGTCGGAAAGCAAAGAAGCTACTTTTTCAACCCGGCCTTTATTTTGAGCGAAAAAATCTTTGGCTGGCTGTCCGCGACCAATGCCAATCTCAACGTGAGGTTGCCACAAACCTAACTTAACTTTAATGCTACACCAAAGTGGTCTCAACAACTTGTAAAAAACAGTGTTACGCAGTTTTGGGAAATATTTTTGCGTGAATGTCGCCATATATTGTTACTCCTTATTTTTTATAACGATTTTAAAATTCATTCCAATTCCTCAAACATTTTCGCAAATTGTCTAAACGTCACATCGTTGCTATATTTTTCTAAAAATTTACTCCTCGAATATTCATTGTATTTCCTATTAAATCTACTCGGAAATTCATTTATCGCTTTAATAAACTCTTCTGCCGTTTCACAGCAAGCACCGACTTTCTCAAAATCAACATCATAGCCTTGGAATGCTTCTTGAGTGCCGATTATATTCTTGCCATGCATCAAAGCCTCGCAAGTTTTTACTTTCATGCCGCTGCCTTTAAAAATAGGAAGCACAATAAAATCAGCATTTTGCATGCAATCATCCAAGCTTTCAATATATCCTATAATTTCCAACTTATCATTTTTTGGCAAATTTGCCTTATCCATATTTTTACCAACAATTTTTAATTTTATTTTTACAAAAGGCAATACTTTTTCTATAAACCATTTTATGCCGTGGATGTTGGCGAAAAAATTTGAACCCAAAAATAATGCAGTTGGCGGATAACTTATTTCATTTTTGTTAAATTCTATTTGCTTATTTGAAAAACTAATCGGAATAACAGCATCAGCAACTCTGCCATAAAGCTTTTGTATTACTGATTTATCTCTTTTGTTTAACACGACAATTTTATCCGAATACTTGCAAGCCCATTCTTCATTTTTTTTGACGATATGTTGCCTAATTAAATTATGCGAATGTTCTTGTTTTATATATTCATATTCACTGTTATGAAAAAATACTATTATTTTTTTTAGCGGATATTTTTGTTTGATTATTTTTGATATTCTGCCATAACGAGAGTCTTCTATGAATACAAGGTCGGCATCTGCAATTTTATTCAAAATGACACGCTCGTTATTCTTGTCTAACCCAAACCATCTAAAAAATAAAAAATTAATTCTTTTTAGTATTTTGCTTTTCGTATAACATTCGTACAAATTGAAAATTGTAATATTACTAGCATTAAAATAATTACAAAAGGCTAAAAAATTTCTATTAGCACATTGAGAGCCGCCATGTCCAGAAATGGCAGAAATCTTTTTAGTAGTTATTATGAATGTTTTAATTTTCATTGCCTTAAGCTCCTATTTTTAAACAATTCCAAGCGATATACCACCAAAAACAAGCACATAAAAAAGGCAATGTTTAACCCTACCGTCACTGTCATTATTGCTACGCAGGCAAACGCAGTGCCCACCATATAGCGATTGCTATTTCTCACGCCAAGCTTTATTAGGGAATAGTACAAATACACTTGAGCCAAAACGCCAGCTAGCCCCTGATTTATCGGCAACTTTAGCCATACGCTTTCCGTACCCAATAATTCCGGTCTTTGGGCACTCCAATAGCTCGTCCCTCTCAATCCATGCCCGAACCACGGGCTGCTTTCCCAAACTTGAATCGCTGCTAAAAACTGCATAACCCTCATGCCAATATTAGAGCCTTTCGCTTCGCTGGCATCGGGATTAACAATGGACGCAATTGTAAGCGTGTATGGAGATATCCAATCGTAAAAGATAATTACGAAAAAAGGTAAAAACAAAGACAGGCGCAATATGTTCTTAAGCTTTAATATAAACAGCATTGAAAGCCCCGCATACAGCATACCGCCGCGACTGTTTGAGAATAATAAAAGAAAGCATAGCCCGCACATAAAAGAGATTTTCAGCCACGCAGGCAAATTCCATATTTTTTTATACCGCATATTTATGTAATAAAAAAACACGAGCGCAACGCCTGTGTATGCGCTGCATGCCAAAGCATTGTTGAAAATTGATACCACACGACCTGTTCCGGCACGATTGCCAACCCAATAATCAAAGGTTAGCCCTTCCTTGTCTGGATTAAGAGACACGCTGTACTCTTTTAACGGATTGTGAAAATTATTGAAGCGTTCGTAAAAGCCATAAATAACAGCTATGCTGAATACTATCATAAGGCCCTTAACAAAAAATTGTATATCTTTTGGAGTTTTCAGCTCTCTCCAAAGCAGGTAAACGAAAACGAATTTATTCAAAATCTCTTGGTAGCCAGTCAATGAAGATTGGAAAATAGGAGCAATAGAGAATAATAGAGACGAAATTGATATGGATAGAGCGCAGCAGAAAAAGGCTTTTTTTAAAGGGAAAGAAGGATTGCTGGAAATTATTTTTGCTTTTTCTTT